>QHXL01000595.1 GCA_003222935.1 Acidobacteriota bacterium | reverse complement strand
GGAGCGCACACGCAGTGCCGTGTCGAGTCGATTTCAAGGCTTTGCAACCGCCGCAAAAACAGCCAACGCAAATACCAGCTTTGAAGAAGCCCGAGTCGCTGCTCAAAACGCCATTCGCTTAACCCAGGACCAGAATGCACGACAGGAACTTATCGAGATTCTTCGTCGTGCATACGGCGCACTGCCCAGGTACAAGTTACCGAGTTTTCAATTGCTACCGCTGGTGAATGACTCAGCGCCAACAGATCCTCCGCTGTCATCCCATCAACAACTAGCAGACCAACTTTTCCTGCTTGGTCTCTACGACGAGGCAATACCGGAACTGCTGGCTGCACGAAGCGCTACGTCGACTGCACCTCCAGCTACCAACCAGCAAGTTACTTTTGCCAGCGATGGATACTCGCTTGCAATCTATTCCTTGCGTGGAGGTTTAGCTAATCGTGCTGTCCGTTTTGCAGAGTCACTGTGGAAGACGATGCCTGCTGACTATGTGCTTGAAGCAGCGCCACCATTTCGTGATTCTCTTTTGAAACACGCTCCCGTGCGTAACGTCGATCCACGATTTGCCCTCTCGATTATTCGCCAGGAGTCGCGCTACCAGGTCGATGTAAAGTCAGTGGCAGCAGCGCGGGGAATGATGCAGTTTATCCCATCGACCGCAAATGAAATTGCCACGCAGCTGAAGCTGATGAAGTTCACACAGGATGACCTGTACTCAGCTGACACGGCCATCCTCTTCGGCTCGCAGTATCTTGCGAACCTCTTCCAGCAGTTTCCAAACCAGCCTCAGGCCGTCGCCGGCTCTTACAACGGAGGCGCCGATAACCTGGCGCGCTGGATTGCCAGGTCGAAAGCAACCGATGCCGATCGATATGTGCCCGAGATCGGCTTCTCGCAAACGAAAGACTACGTCTACAAAGTGATGACCAACTTCTGGAACTACGAACGCCTTTATAACGCCCAGCTGCAACCCCTAACCAAATGAAGAAACTCTCCGTCGTCTTGATAATCGCAATACTTGTAGTACTCACAAGTGCAAGTTCATGTAAACGAAATCCTGCAAATGAAAAACGCTACGACTTGAAAGGCAAGATCGTGGCGATCGAGCCTGAAAAACAACTCGTCACAATCTCACATGAGGAAGTTAAGGATTTCATGCCCGCGATGACCATGCCCTTCAAGTTGCGTGATCAGGAGTTCTTTAACCTTTTGGCGGTCGGAGACGACGTCACGGCAACGCTGGTTGTGAACGGTGCTGAGTCGTGGATAGAAAATCCGATTATCACCCGACAGTCAGCCGATACCACTCCGCTTACTGGAGTTGCTCCCGCTAAACCTGGTGATGAAGTTCCTGATTACACGCTTGTCAACCAGGACGAAAAGGAAATACGGCTGCACAACTACCACGGCAAGGCGCTTCTGATTACCTTCATCTACACGCGTTGTCCGCTACCTGAGTATTGCGACCTGATGAGTAACAACTTTGCCGTGGTGAATCGACAACTCGAACAGCAGCCGGACGTCTATTCGAAGATACACCTCATGAGTATCACCATCGATCCTGATTACGACACGCCGAAGGTTCTACGCAGTTATGGAGCGGCACACACGGAGAAGTACCAGGAGGAGAAATTTGACCACTGGGAGTTTGCTACGGGGACGAAGGATCAAATTAAAGGTGTCGCGCAGTTCTTTGGGCTGCGATACTTCCAGGGTACGGACCAGAAGATTGTTCGCGTGTGGAGCGACAACAAGTGGAAGCCCGAGGAAGTTGTAGCTGAGATGCAGAAAGCGGTTGCGGGAAAGTAACTGACATCCACAGATTACGCAGATGACGCAGATTGTCTTACAAATAGGTTCGGCCCAAACCCTTTAAGTAAATCTGTGTATTCGGGTAATCTGTGGATATTACTTTCTTTGTTAGCCGATGCCCTTAATCTTCTTTATTTCTTCAGTGAGAACTGGAACTGCCTCGAATAGATCGCCAGCGATTCCGTAATCCGCTATATCGAAGATCGGCGCCTCCGGATCCTTGTTGATCGCTACGATTGTTCCGGAGTTCTTCATTCCAACCAGGTGCTGAATCGCTCCTGAAATTCCAAGCGCAACATAGAGTTTCGGTGCGACCGTCTGACCGGAAGATCCAATCTGTCGATCGATAGGCAGCCAGTCAGCGTCACAGATTGGACGCGACGCAGCGAGATCACCACCGAGAGCTTCAGCAAGCTTCTGTGCAAGCACCAGGTTGTCTTTACTCTTAATTCCACGCCCGACGGCAACAATCACATCAGCCTTGGTCAGATCGACGGCCTGCTTAGCTTCCTGGAACGGCGCCTCTGGAATCATCCGCACGTCGCCAACTTCTACCCCGACGTTTTCAACTTGAGCACCACTTCCCTTCTGCGCATTGTCAGGTCGATATGCACCCGTTTGGAAAGTTGCAAAGACCGGCGCCGCACCGTCCGACAGAACATCGGCGTCGAGCTTGCCGAGGAAAATTCTTCGGGTGAAGACGATGTTGCCGCCATCGACTGACGCTCGAATGCAATCACTGATGAGTGACTTGGCAAAACGTGCTGCAAGCTTTGGCGCGAAGTCACGCACCTGGTAGGTGTGCGTCATGAAAACAAACGCAGGGTCAACTTGTTTGACGACTTTTTCAAACGCGTCGGCATAGGCATCGGGTGTGTAATCAGCCAACTTGTCGTTGGTCGCATTAATGACTTTCGCGACATCGTAGGCCGCAACTTCCTGCGCTGCTGACTCATTGGCAAGAACAACCGCGGTTACCGTCTGCTGAAGTTGTGCACCCAGCGCCTGCGCGGCCGCGATCGCTTCAATAGAGCTTTTGTTGACACTGCCACCGCGAGTTTCGATGAAGGCAAGAATTCCGTTACTCATTTACGAATCAATCCTTAACTTGAACTCTCTGTGTTGTCTCTGCGTCTCTGTGTCTCTGTGGTGAAGTGGTTGCCTGGCGAGATTGCACCACAGAGAGTCAGAGACGCGGAGAAAGCACAGAGGAAAATCATCAAATCACGCGCGCTTCGTTGTGCAGTTTTTGAGCTAATTCTGCGGCACCAGCCTTCGCGTCGCCATTACCAAGCATCTGAGTTTGCTTTGTCTTAGTTGGCAGATAGATTTTTTGAATGCGTTGATGCGAAGGTCGACCTACGACGTCAGCTGAAGGAGTGACTTCCTTAATCTCCTTCTTCTTGGCCGCCATAATCCCTTTAAGGGTCGCATAACGAATCTGGCTGATACCGGACTGAATCGTAAGCAGCGCCGGCAATTGGAGTGTGTACCACTGATACCAACCACTCTCAAGTTCTCGCTTCACGCGAAACTTATCCGCCGCAGCATCAACTTCAATAACAATCGTCGCATGCGGCAAACCAAGTAACTCGGCCATGATGACCCCTGTCTGCCCATACCCGTGATCATCTGACTGAAGGCCGGTCATCACCAGATCCGGCTTCTCATCTTTAATAGCGTCCGCCAGGACAGTTGCCGCAGTGTAAGGAGAAAGGTGATTCAGATTGTCGCCAACCAAATGGATGGCGCGATCAGCACCGCGCGCCAGCGCATCTTTTATCACCGACTTAACTCGTTGCGGTCCCATCGAGCAAACTACAACTTCACCACCAAGCTTTTCACGAACACGCAACGCTTCCTCAAGCGCATAGCCGTCCGACTCGCTCACTTCAAACGAGAGATCGCCTTCTTCAATCCAGGTTCCCTCTTTATTAATTCTCAGGATCGCGTCTTTATTCGCGACCTGTTTCATCATGACTAGGATCTTCATCATCAAACCTAAAGGTCAGAATCTTTGACTTTTGTACTTGGAACTTTGATCTTTGTACTTTGTGCGCTCTGCTGGAGTCTTACTAGAACTTTAAGCAAGACGAACAAAGATCAAAGTACAAAGATCTAAGCTCTACGCCCTGCTCGCTATACCTCTTCAACAGCAGCGCCGCATTTGTCCCGCCGAAGCCAAACGAATTCGACAGCACGTAATCAACTTCCGCCGGGCGAGGCTAAATAGTTGATCGTTGGTGGCAAGACTTTTCGCTGAATGGCCAGGGCAGAAAAGACAGCCTCAATTCCGCCGGCTGCGCCAAGCAGATGTCCGGTCATCGACTTTGTCGAACTAACAGCAAGCTTGTACGCGTGTTCACCAAACGTGTTTTTAATCGCCAGCGTTTCAAACTTATCGTTGTAAGGCGTCGACGTTCCATGCGCGTTGATATACCCAACCTGCTCAGGCGTAATGCCCGCATCCTTCAGAGTGCGCTGCATCACGCGTCGCGCGCCGGAGCCCGTTTCGTCCGGCATCGTTAGATGGAAAGCGTCGGCAGCAATTCCGTAGCCTGCCATTTCCGCGTAAATCTTCGCGCCACGTTTCTTCGCCGATTCCAACTCCTCAAGAATCATGATCCCGGCGCCTTCGCCGATAACAAAACCATCGCGATCTCTTTCAAAAGGTCGCGACGCATGTACAGGATCATCATTGTTCGTCGACAGCGCTCGCATTGAGGCAAAACCCGCGACGCTCATCGGTGTAATTGCCGATTCTGCACCTCCGCAAATCATCAGATCCGCATCACCGCGTTGAATGATCTTGAAGCTGTCGCCGATTGCATGGGCGCCGGCGGCGCAGGCTGTCGCGGTGGCGGAGTTTGGCCCTTTAGCGCCAAAGCGAATTGAGACTTGTCCCGCGGCGAGATTGACTATTGCCGAAACAATAAAGAAAGGGGAGACGCGATCTGGTCCAAAATCAAGCAACTTCGAATGTTCGCGCTCAATTGCCCAGAAGTCTCCGATGCCACTGCTGATGTACGTACCGCAATTCTCGGAGAACTCGTCGGGAAACTTACCCGCTTCTGTCATCTGGAAGCCGCTATCGGCGAGTGCTTCGACTGAAGCGGCGATAGCGTAATGAATAAAGGCGCCCATCTTGCGCGCCTCTTTTTTGGCAATAAACGTGAGCGGATCAAAGTCCTTAACTTCACAGGCGAACTTGACCGAGAACTTTTCGGTGTCGAACTTCTTAATATAGTCCGCACCGCTGCGCCCATTCATCAACGCAGCCCAGGTGGTCTCAACGGTATTGCCAACGGGTGTAACGAGGCCCAGCCCGGTAATCACGACACGACGTGTCAAGCTAACGCTCCTTGGAAAGCTGCTTTAACAAGCGAATAGTGATGAGTATTTCTGAAATGCATACTCATCACCTTTCACTCATAGTCAATGCACTATTTTTTGTGCTGATCGATGTAGTTGTAAGCGTCGCGAACGCTTTGAATCTTCTCAGCATCTTCATCGGGAATCTCAATTCCGAACTCCTCTTCGAAACGCATTACGAGTTCGACCGTATCCAGTGAATCTGCGCCGAGGTCGTCGATGAACCGTGCATTCGGTGTAACTTCGTTCTCATCAACGCCAAGCTCGTCAACGATAATTTGCTTAACTTTATTCTCGATCTCTTGATCGGGCATTTCCTTTGCTCCTCTGTGAGTTTCTTAGTCCATTAAAGCTTAAACAGAAAGCTTGGCGCGTGCCGCCTCCAAACTCGCCGCATCTTCTACATTTACGCAGTTCACATCACGATTGATCTGACGCATCAAACCTGACAAAACTTTGCCAGGGCCAACCTCGACAAAGGTATCAACACCCTGCTGTATCAACAACTCCATCGACTCCACCCAACGAACCGGGGCAGTTACCTGTCGCAGCAAAGCATCACGCAATTCGCCGGGCGCGGTAGTGACCTGCGCATCGACGTTAGTCACAACAGGTGTCTGTGGTTCACTAAACGCGAGCTGCTCCAACTCAAATTCCAGCCGTTCCTGTGCCGGCTTCATCAGCGCACAGTGAAACGGCGCGCTCACATTGAGTTTGATGACTCGCTTAGCAATACCTTTCAATAATTCCATAGCGCGCTCAACAACGTCGCTTCTGCCCGCAATTACAACTTGATTCGGCGAGTTGATGTTCGCGATTGAACAAACCTGGCCCTCGCTCGCCTCGCTGCACGCCTTCTCAATTGCATCACGATCGGCACCAAGCACGGCCGCCATTGCGCCGGTTCCAACTGGAACGGCTTCCTGCATATAACGACCGCGGGCGCGAACGGTTCGCACTGCATCCGCGAGCGATATTGCTCCGGCAGCAACCAGCGCTGAATATTCACCGAGACTGTGACCGGCAACGTACAGTGGCGTCTTAAACCCTTCAGAACTCAACGCTCGAAAAGCCGCAACCGATACGGACAAAATAGCCGGCTGCGTGTTCTCAGTGAGTTGCAATTCATCCTCGGGACCTTCGAAGCAAAGTCGCGAGATTGAAAAGTTAAGAGCCTCGTCCGCTTCTTCAAAGACCTGCTTGGCTACAGGGAAGTTCTCTGCCAGGTCCTTCCCCATTCCTGCGTATTGCGATCCCTGCCCGGGAAAAACGTAACCGATCGCCGATTGCTGGTCCATTGCCGATTTCCGATTGCCAATTGCCGATTGTTCGTTTTCAGCCAAATCGTTTCAACCTATACAGGCGTGCGCACCGTTCTTCAAATCGGCAATTGGCAATTGGAAATCGGCAATCACGTTTAACTGACATGTCTTACCAACGAACCAAAACTCCACCCCACGTCACTCCACCACCAAACGAAGTCATCATTACCAGGTCGCCTTCTTTTATTCGACCGGAGGTGACGCACTCATCCAGCGCAATCGGAATTGAGGCGGACGAAGTGTTGCCATGTACGGCGATGTTTGAGTAGACCTTCGAGCTATCAACATTCAAACGATCAGCGACGGCTTCAGTAATTCTTTGGTTGGCCTGGTGCGGTATGAAGATATCGATGTCTGCCGGCGTGAGTCCTGCATTTTCCAAAACGTCGCGAGATATCTCAGCCATTGAGCGAACGGCAACCTTAAAAAGTTCGTTGCCCTTCATCTTGAAGAAATGATCACCTGCAGCGAGTGTTTCGGCAGTGGGTTTCCGGCGCGTGCCGCCACCAGGAGAAAAGAGTTGCTCTTCGTAACGGCCATCAGATTTGATCTTGGCTCCCAGGATTCCCTTGTCTCCTTCAACAGGGCCGAGCACAGCAGCTCCTGCGCCGTCGCCGAAAAGGACGCAGGTTTGTCGATCAGTGTAATCGACGTATTGAGTCAAAATCTCCGACCCGATAACCAATGCATATTTCGATTGGCCATTCTGAATCATTGAATTTGCCAGGGCCACTCCGTACAAAAAGCCGGAACACGCTGCGACCACGTCCATCGCGGCAGCATTGTTCGCGCCTAACTCAGCCTGAATTATGCAACCTGTGGAAGGAAGAATCTGATCTGGAGTAACAGTTGCGCACAGCAAGAGATCGATATCCGAAGGATCCGCGAACATCGAAGTGTATTCACCCGGCGCTGCTTTACGTCGCTGCTTAATCCCGGTTCGAGTTGTTATCCACTCGTCCGAAGTCTCAACCAGCTCAGCGAGATCAGCATTCGTGAGAATGCCCTCTGGATAAGCGTGGCCAGTACCGAGAATTCCAGCTCGTTGATTTGCCATTAATTGCCTCTTAGTAACGAAGGGGCGGTAATAGTATCTACTAACAAAATAAAAGCCAAACTACCCTGCAAGACTGTTACGTCTCAATTGTAGGGGCGTCCCTCCGTGGGCGCCTCTTCTCTTCCAACTAAATTATGGCTTCGCAACCTGAGGGGCGCCCACAGAGGGACGCCCCTACAATATTAAGTCCACCTGCAAGACTAATGGCCTGATGCCGCAGTCAGCGATTGGAACGCAACAGTTTCCGCGATTCCCTTTTGTATACGCTCACTAGTTCGATGTTCAGAAAACTCTTTCACACTTCTGATTGCGTTGCGAATTGCACGCGCATTCGATCGACCGTGACCAATTACGACTATCTGCCGCACACCAAGGAGCGGCGCGCCTCCATATTCCGTGTAGTCCAAACGCTTCTTGATGTTCCGGAATGCGGGTTTCGCCAAAACAGCGCCTGCTTTCGTCACTGCGGTCGCCATCAATTCGCGTTTCAACATCGCGAGCATCGCTTCGGTCAAGCCTTCGGACAATTTCAACATTACGTTGCCTGTGAAGCCGTCGGTGACGATCACGTCAACCAATCCAGCAAAGACATCGCGACCTTCAACGTTCCCCACGAAGTTGATATTGCTCAGCTGCCGTAACAAGGGAAATGCTTCCTTGGTTAAGTCGTTGCCCTTGGCTTCTTCTTCGCCAATACTCATTAAACCGACTGACGGTCTATCTGTACCAAGAACCGAGCGCGAATAAGCGTCGCCCATTACGGCAAACTGGGCCAGATGATGTGGCTTACACTCCGAGTTTGCACCGACATCAAGTAGCAACACCGGCTTCCCCGACTTCGTTGGAATCAATGCGGCCAAAGCAGGTCGATCGACTCCAGGAATAGTGCCGATCACCATCTTGGCTGTAGCCATAGCTGCGCCAGTATTACCGGCCGAGACGAAGCCATCGGCTCTGCCTTCCGTTACGAGTTTCGTGCCGACTCTCAAAGAACTCTTCTTCTTACGTCGAACCGAGGTGGCGACTGGATCACCCATCGCAATCACTTCGGCAGCTTCAACTAACTCGATACCAAGGTCGCCATCCTTGCGCCAACCACATCGACGCAGTTCAGGCTCGACCTTGTCTGGCTGACCGACAAGGATCACGCCGACTCCGAAGTCACGAGTCGCGGCCAGGGCACCGTCAATTTCTGCGTGCGGCGCGTGGTCGCTTCCCATCGCGTCGAGAACGACCTTTCCCGTTAAACGGCTTTGTTCTACCTGAACTACTTCGCGGCCGTTGTAATGACCGCACTTCGGGCAGACTCGGTGTGGCATGCGGGGCTCACGGCAATTTGGACATTGGTTGGTCTGCGGAACGCGCAGGGCATCATGTGCGCGACGTTTGCGCGTGCGTGCTTTGGAATGTCGTCGCTTTGGATTTGGCATAATTACTCCGTTGTCTAAATGTTAATGGGAAATGGTCAATCCCGACTTGTCGGGATTCACTACTTTCCATCTACCAGGTTCTTAAGTGCAGCCCAGCGCGGGTCGATGTCCTTCTCATCACAACCGCAATCGCCGGCGTTTTTATCTGCACCGCACGTCGGACAAAACCCTTTGCAATTCTCAGTGCACAGCGAACGCGAAGGCACGGCCAACAGGATTTGTTCTTTGG
>QHXL01000594.1:393-4631 GCA_003222935.1 Acidobacteriota bacterium | reverse complement strand
CATGCAGAACCGCCCGGAGCTATTCAGATCGCGAAGAAACAGACACCCGACCCATTAGCAAAACCGGCAACCAAAACGCCGGAGAAGCCGGTAGTAAACCCCGGGCAATAAGAATGGGAATGGGATTTAGCTCTTCGCCGTACTTACTTCATCAAAGCTCTAAATCCAAAGATCAAAGACCTTTTTTTTAATGGTAGCAATTATTCACAAACGTAGTTGGCGTGATTTCGACTGGCTACTCGCATTTCTCGCTATAGCAATCGTCGCCTTTGGGACCGTGCAGATTCGCTACGCCCAGCCAACCGAGACCTATTGGATTAAGCAAATAATAGGACTCGGCATCGGGCTCGTCGCCATGCTCGCGATTGCCTTCACGGATTATCGAAAGCTTCTCAACCTGGCACCCGCCTTTTATATCTTCGGTCTGCTGTTACTCATCATCGTTTTGATTCCCGGGATTGGTTTGAAGATCAACGGTCAGCGAGCATGGATCAAAATACCGGGTGGCATCGGTCAGTTTCAGCCGTCGGAGTTTGTGAAGGTCACAACGGCGATGATGCTGGCGAAGTATTTTGGGAAACACCGTGCGCAAGCACTGACGTTGGTCGAGATGATTGTGGGTGGGTTGATCCTAGCGTTGCCCATTGGATTGATCATGCTCGAGCCTGACGTCGGTTCGGTTTTGACCTATTTTCCTATCCTCGGTGTGGTGTTGTTTCTCTCGGCTATTAGAATGCGTCTCGTAGTCGCAAGCGTGATACTCGCTGTCGTGATGATCCCGCTTGCTTACTGGGTCGGAGTTAAGACAAATCTCGTCAAGAACTATCAGCAGGAACGCATCAACGTTATTCTCGATCCTGAAAATGCAGACCGACGACGCATCGGCTACCACACGTGGCAATCGATCCTGACGGTCGGTGAAGGTGGATTGTTTGGGTCCCGTTCATCTGCCGAGCACTCGCAGAGTGGTCTAAAGTTTCTCCCCGAACCACACACGGATTTTATCTATGCCGTGCTCGCTGAAAACTACGGCTTCATAGGCTGCGTGCTCGTTTTGCTTGCTTATGCGATTCTACTGTCACGGCTAATTACCGGAGCTCGTCGTTCGTCCGATCGTGCCGGGATGTTGTTTATCATGGCGGTGGTTGGCGGGATGACTTTCCAGATCTTTATTAATATCGGAATGGCACTGGGTATTTCACCGGTCATAGGTGTGCCTTTGCCGCTGATGAGCGCCGGCCTCGCTTCGCTCATCGCGACGTTTATCGCGATAGGATTTGCGATTAGCGTGCAATTGAGAAGATTTGTGAATTAGGTCCCGTCTTGTTTGCTCAATATGCCCCGACTCAATGTCTTCCTGACAATTCTCGTTTCGTTTCTTCTTCTGGCTTGCTCTGCTACTGCTCAAACCCCTAAATCGTCGCATCGTTTTCAGGGTGAATGGAACTGGGCCATCTATGCAACGGACAAGAGCGACTTACCACGCGCTTACCAGAGCATGGAACTGAAAGAGGTGCCTCAATATGCCCTCGATCTCACGCTCAAACAAAAAGGAAACAGGCTGACCGGAACGTGGGGTGTATTAGCCCGGTTTCTGGCTCACGTCGATGAAGGTGAATTGAGTGGCACTATCCAGGGATCGAGAGTGCGAATTACTTTGAAGAGCAACTTTGGCGGAACCGCAACGATGGTTCTGACGTTGAAGGGCGACTCAATTCAGTGGAAGCGAATCAAGTACAAAGGTCACATATACTTTCCTGATGAAGTTACGTTGCGGCGGCTAAAGCCCGGCGACAAGCGACCGTACGAGGCTGATGAGTCAGTACCGTAAGGTTCATTGCCGATTGCCAATTGCCGATTCCCGACGCTACCGCGTTACGGTACTGACCTTTGAGATGTGCGATCGAACTATGCGTCTATTACTCGCCACACTATTTTTTCTTTTGTTAGCCTCGAGCGCGTTCGCAACCGGCAACTTCAAGATTGTCAAAGTCGCCGACGGAGTCTACGCGGCAATCCGCACCGAGCCACCTGGTCTAACAGTCAACGCAAACTCAGTATTTATCATTAACGACGAGGACGTCGTCGTAGTCGACACTACTCTGACTCCCGGCACTGCCCGCGAAACCATCGCCGCTCTCAGACAACTCACTAACAAGCCGGTTAAATACGTCATCAACACGCATTGGCATGACGATCACATCATGGGGAACCAGGTCTACCGAGACACGTTTCCCGGCGTTGAGTTCATTGGACACACCAGTCTCACTGATTACTTGCCGACAACCGGTCTAACAAACCGGCGCGGCGCAATGTCTGAACAGGGCTATCCAGCATTCATAAACGCGTTGAAAAGCCGTCTGGATAAAAATGAAAGTGTGTTCGGCGGACCCATGACCACTGAGGAACGCGAAGGTTATTCGGGAAGCGTGGGGATCGCTGAACGATACATGGCGGAAAACCCCGGGGTCGAAATTGTTCTGCCAACCACGACAGTTCGAGAGCGGTTGACGTTACAGCGTGGCAAACGAACAATCGACATTCGTTATCTTGGTCGGGGTCACACGAGTGGCGATCTTGTCGTATACCTTCCTAAGGAAAGAGTTGTAATCGCGGGCGATCTCGTTGTTTGGCCAGTTCCGTACGTCGGGAGTCCTCAATCACATCCAGGAAACTGGAGCAAAGCGCTGCAGCAAATTCTGGCACTGCGCCCGAAGCGAATCGTTCCGGGACATGGCCCAGTCTTAAAGGAAGATTCGCAATTGAAGGCCATGTCGCGACTTTTTTCCACGATTGATGAACAAGTGAGAGCAGCGGTAAAGCGTGGTGAAAATCTCGAGCAGGTTAGAAGCGGCATCAACCTCGACTATTTTCGTGATATGTTTGCCGGCGACTCACGAATGAGAAAGCTGATATTCCGCAACTACGTGGTTGGCCCAGCCGTAGAAGCCGCGTACCTCGACGCTACCGGAAATTTCTGAGACCTCCTTGGAGTGCGGGGACTTGTCACCGCTTTTTTACAGTCTGCCTTAGTTGAGTGAGCTTCTTTAACAAAGCGGTGACAAGTCTCCGCACTCCAAGGAGTCGTTTCCTACTGTACTGCCGGAACTAGTAGATGGGGCCTTGCAAATCTGAGATCTGAAATCAATGAATCTGCGAGCAGGCGATCGTCAACTCGAGAACGTTTGGATCGGCCCGACGCCAGATCAAGCGCCGACGATCGTCTTCCTTCACGAAGGTCTTGGATGCATCAGGATTTGGGGAGACTTCCCCTCGCGCGTCTCGGAAGCTACCGGCTGTGGTGTCCTGATTTACACTCGCGCCGGTTACGGCAATTCAGATGTCCTGCCTTTACCCTGGCCCAACAGCTTCATGCACAACGAAGCGACAACCGTACTGCCGGAAGTACTCGAGCATTTAAACGTGCGCGAAGCCATCCTTTTCGGTCATAGCGACGGTGGTTCTATCGCCCTTATTTACTCAGGAACTTCAGCTGACAGAATTGTTCGCGGGCTGGTACTGGAAGCCCCTCACGTCTTTGTTGAAGACCTAAGTATCGCGGGTATTCGTGCAGCTAAAGAAGCCTACGAGACCGGCACCCTTCGAAAGACGCTTGAGAAATATCACGGCCAGACTGTCGACTCGACCTTTCGCGGCTGGAATGATGTTTGGCTTGATCCGACCTTCCGGTCCTGGAACATCGAAGAGTTTTTGCCAGAGATTAAGATTCCCGTGCTGGTTATCCAGGGGGTCAACGACGAGTATGGAACACTCGCGCAAGTGAAAGCGATCGAGAATGGCATCGCTGGACCAATTGACACGCTGATCCTCGAAGACTGTGGACACGATCCGCATCGCGATCAGACCGACCTTGTCCTCGCAAGGACAAAAGAATTCATCAACGAGATATTTCCACGGTCGTGAAACGAAAACTCATCGTCGGCATTCCACTTACAATCATCTTTATTTTGATTGTTGCGACGTGGGTTGCCGGAAGTTTGTTGACAGCGCCGGCCCAGCAAAGCATCGGCCCGCCACCCTCTGAATCAGCATTTCGAGCAGTTCAGTTCCCGAGCCAATCAGGCAGCCTCATTCACGGCTGGTTTACCACGGGCAAACCCGGAACGGGGGCGGTTGTCTTGATGCATGGAGTCCGATCCAACAGGCTCAGCATGATTGATCGCGCTCATTTCCTCTCACGCGCAGGATACTCAGTATTGCTCTTTGATTTTCAGGCG
>QHXL01000594.1:0-345 GCA_003222935.1 Acidobacteriota bacterium | reverse complement strand
TTGGAGTCATCGGTGTGTCAATGGGTGGCGCAGCGTCGATCCTGGCAGAACCCACACTCGGTGTTGACGCCTGCGTTTTCGAGATGGTTTATCCAACCATCACTGAAGCGGTCAACAACAGGTTAACCATGCGACTCGGTAATTGGTCACGTGTGCTATCGCCTTTGTTGTTAGTTCAACTTCGACCAAGAATCGGTGTCGACGCTGAAGCACTCCGTCCAATTGATCACATCAATCGAATCAAAGTGCCAAAACTTTTTATCGCCGGAGCCGAAGACGAGCACACAACACTTGAAGAATCACGGCGCTTGTATGAAGCCGCGATCCAACCAAAAGAGTTCTGGG
>QHXL01000572.1:2712-4770 GCA_003222935.1 Acidobacteriota bacterium | reverse complement strand
AGATATTTACAAACTCCAGCCGCGAATAGCTCTTAATGACGTAGCTCCACTTCGATTGGCTTTGCATCTTTCGCGTCATAGCCTTCCGGCCAGTTCGAAACATTTACTCCATACAACCAATCAGACTCCGGAGTAACTTCAAACCGAACCTTCAAGGGTAGACCTCGCATTGCGCGGAGTCGTAAAAAGAGTCCCGTCATCCGCCACTCCTGAATGAGCGGCTGACCTTCGGGTTCGAAGGGAATCAAACGTGAACCACAGTTCCAACCGCTGATGAACAATGTCACTCGCGTCTTGACGAAGTCCCGTGAAGCATCCACCGGCGACACTGGTTGGATATGAGCGCGAACAATGATCTCGCTCACCTTACGGCGATCTGATCGCTCCGGTACGGTGTAATCAATAAAGCCGCTCCCATATCCCCAAATGTAGCCAACACCGCTGCCAACTTTTTCAAACCTCTGCGCCGAGGCCATCTGTGGCTTGAATTGATAGAGCACGGTCTTGTCTTCGCGGATAGTGAGCTTGGGCGTCGTTCCTTCGGCGTTCGGAGGTCGATTCCATACGAACTGACGTGGAATGAGATTCCTCTTTGCATCGAGCAGGATTGCTGGTGGTTCAGCTGCTGCGAGCGACTCAAAGTTCTGTGACGAGCGTTTGATTTCAGCCAACAGAGCCCGATCTCGCTCGCCGTTGTAGGTCACGCCATAACCACGTCTCTGATCGGGCGTCAGGATCCAGAACATCGTTCCGGCGCTACCGGCTCGGAGGTTTGCATCGAAGAAAGCCTTGTACCACTCAAGCTCTGATGAGTTGTTATAACCTTCCGGGCCCATTCCGAATTCACCAACCACCAAAGGCTTTCCAAGTGAAAAGGCTGCGGCTGCTCGATTGTCAATAAACGCTTTCAGATCGGCGGGACTGTCGACAAAGCTGTCGTGATCGTCCCGCGGATAGTTGTGTACATCGCAGTAATCGATCGTGGGGATTGCGTGATCAGCGAGCCATTCACGTCGCTGTGCTGAAGTTCGGAATCCCCAGGTGCCGGAGGCGACCAGATGATTCGGATCGAGCGATTTAATATAGCCACTCATCTCCGCGAACCACGCCCGTCGCTCCGCCCAACGATTCGTCATCACCTGCGCTTCATTCATCAACTCCCAACCAAAGATCGTCGGGTCATCGCGATAAGCAACACCAGTTATCGTGTTACGTCTGGTAATCACTTTATTTACGTGTTCACGATAGAGACGTCGCGTTTCGGGATTCGTATAAAAGAGAAGTGCCTTTTCTTTGTTGATACCAAAGGGCAAACGATCGTCCGCGGCATCGGTTATTCCGGCCCAGCGCAAATACTGAGTAACGCCGCCCGTGTCGCGCCACCAGTTTGTCAGACAGATCTGAACGTGGAGGTTATTCTTCGCTGCTTCCGCAATTACTTTGTCGAGATGAACAAAAGCTTCTTCGTTCCATTGATCAGGCGTGAAACGAAACGAGTGGTTGCGCGGCCAATCAGCAAAGTCAGCCATTGGTTGGATGTCGTTTGGACCACCCTCACCGAAGGCCCACACGCGAACGACCTTAATTCCTGCGAGCGAAGCTTGTTTCAAAGTTTCGGGCATTAAAGCGCGATCTTCATCGCGGTACATCACCGCGACATTCGCTCCTACAAACCTAAACGGTTTACCCGCAAGCACAAATCGACCGCCGCGTTGTCGCACAAACCGGGTGCGTTGCGATTCGTTGGGGTTGGGAGAAGCGACTAAAAAGAGAACCGCCGCGCTGCCGATGAGGGCTAGCGCGGCGATCGCCAGCAGTTTCCTATTCATAAAACCAATACTCAAAAAGATAATCGACCAATAAACTAACGCGGGCTAGTCATTTTGACAAAGCCCATAATCGCGCAAATCGCACCTAACACGACAAACAGATTGAAGAATGCACCGATGCCCAGTGCGGTAGTCAAGTCAGTCGAGCTTTGGGTCATGCCCATGAAAACGAATACACCGAACAATAAAAAGTGAAGGTGATAAATAATCAAACAAACAGCCGCATACG
>QHXL01000572.1:0-2635 GCA_003222935.1 Acidobacteriota bacterium | reverse complement strand
AAGTAAAAGGAGAGTGACCAGAAAGAAATAAGATGGTTGGGTGGCTCTAATTTGCTGAAAGAGGAGAATTAGCGGGACGGACATTTTATCGAGAGTCGCTCCTTGCCGGGGAATTAGGTACAAAAAACAAGCGCCGCTTGCGCACGAGCCGCTTCAGATTGTGCACAAACGGCGTCCAACTAATAGTGGATCAAGCGCAAGTCATCAATGCGAGGCAAGCGTTCGCGGTTATGCGTTTGCTAATCTCGCGCCTGTCTTATTGAGTGATGTGGATCTCTTCTTCCTTGTTCACATGACCCAGGAAGTAAACCAGTCCACAGACGAAAGCGATTGCTGCCAAACCCAATGCTATCCATCCAAAGCTGTGTCCACCCGCAGGATCGGTAAACGTAACAAACTTATAGAAGTAGAAGATCGCTCCCGCGGCTGCTGCCAATCCAACAATCACCGCCAAGATGTCTTTAAGGCTTTTCATTTTGAACCTCCGGCCAGCGATTTAAGTATGAAGGTTAAGGAAAAAGCCGCTCGCTTATTTACTTATGATTGCGCATGTTAACGCCGCGCCGAGGGTGAAAGCAAGTGCTTGGTTTGGAGCAATTGTTCTATTTTGAACCCCAATGTCCGATAAACTTTAGTTTGTCGTGTTTCCGCTAGCGATTGCGCAAGAATTGGTGGAATCACAGACCTGGCGGTTTTGTTTGATTACCTACGGGTCCCGGAACTTTGCTTCGTGGAGCTACTTCAAAATCAATCTCTTATCACCTGCACGTCTCGTTACTCTCGCCTGATCAAAGTACTCCAACAGCGGAATCGCATACTTGCGCGAAACGCCCGCTAGCTCTTTAAATGCGGCCACATCAATCAGTCGATGCGGCTCATGTTTGCTCGCATACCCTTGCAGCTTAGTTTTCAACTCACCAACTATCTGCGAATGCATAAACATCTCGTTTTGGATACGAACAATCTTGCCATCATCGATTAACAGCTGCAGAATCCTCCGCGCCAAAGGGCGTTTCGACTGGACCACCCCGGCGCGTGTCATCAAATCTTCAAGTGTAGGTACTTCAACTCCAGACTCGATAAAGATCTGCTCAAGTTTCCGTCGGAGTTCAGCATCTTGATCAGAAAGATCCACAGTGTGATTCGCGGAACGCACGACGTCTTTCTCAGCAATCAACTTGCCTGAGGCAACAAGGCTCGCGATTACAGCGCCGAAGAGTTCAGGAAGCGAGTGAGCGAACACTTTCTCACGCAGTGTTTCGCGCAGCATCCCTCGTGCAAGCGGCTCGCGTTTGTGATGTGTCTCCACATCATTCATGACCTTGCTAGAAAGCAACTCGAAACTTTCCGGTGACAACAATATTCCACCCGCATCGACGACCTTCTGTTCTTGTTGTGCCTGATCGACAACAGCATCCAGGAATTTCCCCTTCCAACCTGTAGCCGCGACGAGGCTTTCCAGTTTCAATCCCCGCGCGCCTGCTGATTCACCAAAGGCTTGTTTTGATCTCATCGAATTCCCTGGCTCGATGCTTCGTAGCGAACGGATCCAGGACCACACCTCCGGCAATTGTTTCGGCAGGAGAATAGCTACGAATGATGAAGCGATCGCCGTGAGTCGCTACAACAGGAAGCTCGACTCGCAATTGGACCAGACCAGATTCGCCCGGAGCGATCTCACCTCGATCACCAATCACACGAACCCGACCGAGTACTTCAGCCGCGCCGAGGTGCAGGCGAACACGAGCTCTTGATCGCACTCCTCTTGAAGCGAGAGGTAAGGCATCGATCTTCGCGTCGATGATTTGAGTTGTTTTGAGAGTGCGCGGTTCGGCTAACACCATTCCCCGCTCGAGTTGAGCAACATCCACACCGGCGAGATTTACGGCAGTGCGTTGTCCGGCAACTGCACTTTGTACTGACTTACCGTGAACCTGGATGCCTCGAACGCGAACATTAATTCCCGTAGGTAGCAGTTCAAGCTCGCTCGCTTCCGTGATTTCGCCTGAGATCAATGTGCCAGTTGCAACGGCTCCAAAACCTTTCATCGAAAACGCGCGATCGATCGGAAGACGGGTGACATAGTCAGACGATCGCGCAGGAACTTTTGCGGCGACTTGTTTAAGATTGCCCTTCAACCCTTCGAGACCGGCGCCCGTGCGCGAACTCAGGGCAACTATCGGCGCTGTCTCCAAAAAGGAACCCTTGACCAGTTCCCTTGCCTCTTCCTCAACCAGGCTCAGCATTTCTGCATCGACCAAATCCTGTTTGGTGAGCACGATGATTCCCTGTTTCACACCTAACAGTTTGCAGATATCAAAATGCTCCCGGGTTTGCGGCATCACACCTTCATCAGACGCAATGACTAACGCAAGCACGTCGATACCGTGAGCGCCCGCCAACATGTTCTTGACGAAACGTTCATGACCGGGCACGTCAACAAACCCGATCCGCAGATCGCCGAGTTCGAGATCGGCGAAACCGAGATCGATAGTTATGCCGCGTTTCTTTTCTTCGGGTAGTCGATCGGGATCAGTACCCGTCAGGACACGAACCAAAGCACTCTTGCCGTGATCGATATGGCCTGCTGTACCGACGATGATTGATGGCATGGAAAGAAAGTACTTTGTGCTTG
>QHXL01000571.1 GCA_003222935.1 Acidobacteriota bacterium | reverse complement strand
TTCGTTCGCTCCAACCCAGGTTGGCCAGCGGCAACATTTCAGGAGTCGCGCGCTCAACAATTGGAATGAACTGGATGAACTTTGTTTTCAACCCATCGCAGAAGAAGCGGTAAACCTCGAGCGGATGATCAGCGTTAGCGTCGTGGAGAGTGCAAAGGACATTAAATTCGACGCCGTGTTTGTCCAGAAATTCCCAACCCCGCATCACTTGATCAAAACTGCTGCGTCCGCCCTTTGTCACACGATACGCATCGTGTAACTCACGTGGTCCATCCACACTTAGACCAACCAGAAATCCGTGCTCTTTGAAGAACGCGCACCACTCATTTTTGGTCTTATCAGTGCTAAAAATCGCCAGCGACCGAGCTGTGAAAGGTTATGGACCAGCTATTCCCTTATTCTGCAGAATCATCACCACCACTCGACGATTCGCAGCTTGTCCTTCTTCGGTTGTATCCGGAGCTACTTCAACACTGGTTCCCATTGCTCCAGGAGAAAGAATATTTGTCAGCGGAATATTGCCCTGCTGTTCCATAAGATTGGTGACGTTACGGGCGCGAAGCATGCTCAGTCTCTGGTTGAGAGCACGTCCACCAACCTGCGACGCATACCCTTTGACCTGAATCATGTAACCTTTGATCCCTTGTGCCTTCTGCGCCAATTGCAGAAGCTGTGCGCTGTACTCTGGCTCAACCTCAGTCTTGCCGTTCGCGAACAGAACTGTTGTTTCTCCGAGGATGTTGTATTGGTCCAACTCACCGAAGCGAGCGTTAGCCTCGGCAATCGCCTCTTTGTTCGCAGCGATCTCTTTGTCATGTTCGGCTTGCGCGGCCTTCACTGTCGCGAGTTGCGCTTCCTGGTCCTTAATTTTTTGCTGTTGAGCAGCAATCTTTGCCTGATCTTGCTGGATCTGCGCCACATTCTGTGCGACGGCCTGGTTAGTAGGCGTCAGTCCTGCTTGCGAGTCGACGGCCGCCTTTAGATCACCACCATTGAACCTAACCGAGTCTGCAACCAGCTGATTCTGATCATTGTTAGTCCCCTTAACTTGTACGTAGAGTCCGGGGACGAGGGCACTCGCGTTCACAGTTTCACGGCGAAATAGCCCCACAGATTCCTCTACTTTCGTTGCGGGAGTTAAGAGAACAGTCACATCAGGGTTGCCCGCAACTTTGACAGTCATCGTCGGGCCGCTCCGTCCACTAATTGCTCCCTTTACCTGAGTCTGAGCAGACACAACGCTACCGGTGAGCAGAAGTATCATTACGAGTGGAATTAGTTGGAACGAGACCTTCATTTTCTTACTTCTCATTTCTTTTTCCTTTCTTCGGTCTGGAACGTTCCTGCCGCTAACTGGGAGAGCTCCTTGGCATTTTTACCGAGAAGCCCGATCCAGTTCACATAGCCGCCGAAACTCTTGTTTATCGGATCGTAGTTACTTTCCGGCGCCCTTCGCTTTCGCGGCTGCTCCGGTGGCGGCTGTTACCTGGGCCATCACCGCGTCCAGGTTAAATGAGGCTGGTTTTTGCCTCGGTGGGAACGCGGCAAAGCCTGCGATCTGCTCGGCCACTACGTCCTGCATCAGGTACATCTGGGGTACGTGATTTACCATCCAGTCCCAGTAAGTATTTGAGTTGAAGTCGGCCCGTTCAAATGGGTCACGCCGGATGTTATAGATGTACGGCACCCGAAGCTTTTTGAATGGCTCGCCCCAAAGTGCCATCGTATTACCGAGTTGTATTTCCAGGTTGAACTTGTAGTCGCCAACCCTAACCGCCATTACGTCCCCATCGTCGCTGAAGTAGAAGACGGACTCCCTGGGACTCTCTTTAACCTCGCCCGTGATGTACGGAACCATGTTGTAGCCGTCAAGATGCACCTTGAAGGTCTTGTCTCCTGCTTTGTACCCAGTAAGGAGCTTCTCCTTGATGTCAGGGTCGCCTCCGGCAATTGACAATATGGTGGGCAGCATATCGATGTGCGAAACAATGCCATTCAGAATTGAGCCAGCCTTGATCTTGCCAGGCCACCGTACGAATGAAGGCACGCGCCATCCGCCCTCCCAGTTGGTATCTTTCTGTCCGCGGTACGGCGTGTTGGCTCCGTCGGGCCAGGTATCGTTTTCCGGACCGTTATCCGTCGAGTACATAACGAAGGTGTTGTTCCAATCTGTTCGTCATGGACCACCATGCGATCGCTGTATTCGTCCTGCCCACTCTTGCCCAGGTTCTTCTCAGCCACGTGGGTGCGAAAGTGCATGGCGGTAGCGTTGTACCAGCAGAAGAACGGCTGATCAGCTGCAACCTGTTTCTCAATCCATTCGATGGCCCGCGCGGTAATCTCCTCATCAACGGTTTCCATGCGCTTCTTGGTGAGTGGTCCCGTGTCCTCTATTTTCTGTTTCCCTACCTTTCCCCATCTTGGGTCAACGGTGGCATCGTCATTGTCCGTTGCCAGGCAATGCAGCACCCCACGTGGCCCGAATTTCGCTTTGAAAGCAGGGTCCTTGGGATAGTCGGGCAGTTCCGGCTCTTCTTCGGCGTTCAAGTGATAGAGATTGCCGAAGAACTCATCAAAACCGTGCACTGTTGGTAAGTATTCATTTCTGTCGCCAAGATGGTTCTTGCCAAACTGGCCGGTTGCATAACCAAGCGGCTTCAGCAATTCAGCAATCGTAGGGTCTTCCGCCTGAAGTCCAACAGTCGCGCCTGGCATTCCAACCTTGGTCAAGCCCGTGCGGATTGGGTTTTGGCCGCAGATGAAACTGGCGCGGCCTGCTGTGCAGCTCTGTTGAGCGTAGTAATCAGTGAAGGTCACGCCTTCCTGTGCGACGCGGTCAATATTTGGCGTCCGGTAGCCCATGCTGCCACGGCTGAAGTGGCTGACGTTCCAGATGCCAATGTCATCCCCCCATAGAATTAGTATGTTGGGTTTTTTTGTTGCCATATTCTCAGTCTACCTTTCCGTGCTCGTTGAGTTTCAGCGACGAAACGCAGGCGTTTATAGCGTTAAAGGCTGCGGCGTTCGTGCAAGGCCTTCTTCTTGGTATGCACGAGCTTGGTCCATACAAACCGATGCGAAAAGACTCTCTGACTTCTTATTGCGGGCACTTCAACTTAGCCGTATGACTCGCGATAATATGGATTTGAGTTAAGCGTTAGCTACTGTCAAAACTGACAGAACTCTCATGAAAAACGTGTCAAGACCAGCGGTCAAAGGTGCGCCAGGATCATCATGAACAAAACCATTCCAGTCAGTCCCAACAGAATCGCAGTAAGCAGCGAGACAGACCTCGGGAACTTCTGATTTGTTTCCTTCCGCAACTCTTTCATAAAGAACCAGTGCTGGTAGGAACCCGCGACGAGTATCACGATGCCGATAGTAACTAGCGTCAAACCAAGACGCTGCGGCGCATGTTCGGGTAATACCCTGGGCCCTTCCATTGCGTGTCGCAGCGCCTCAAAAACTTTGTAGATGGTGAACCCGAAGCTGATTAATGAGAGTGAGGTTCTGACAACAGCCATCAAAGTGCGCTCTGAAGCGAAGCGCGTGTTCACAGCAGACCAGTCCGTCCGCTCCTTAACCATCTCAGTTTTAGGATCCAGATTCTGTGTTGAAGCAGCAGTCATCATGGCTCCAGTTGTTCAGAGTTCAAGCTGAAATGGTTTTCGAGTTTTTCAAAGTCTCTAGTGCTCACCCATCAGTTCCTTCAGCCGTCCATAGGCCTCGCGATATGCGCGTTCAGCCCGAAACATTTCTGCTTCCATGTTTGCCCGGGCTTCTTTCGCTTCCGAGCCGTTTTCCTGATAGCTCGCATTTACAACCTGAGAAGCACCTACCATCCGCCGGGACAATTCGCTCAGCGCACGTGAGCGTTCCATCTCGAGATAGCTGGTCTTTACACCGGCCGACACCTTAGCTTTCGTCAACGTCACCCCCAGCTCGGCCATTTCAACTTGGGATTTCAACCTGCGCGTTGCGTTGTTTGACGGTGTGCTCACGTTTGCCGCCATCAAAGATGGAGAAAGTAGCCATCACTCCGATAAAGCTGAAGTCCCTTGGCAACAACGGGAGTGTGTTAGCCTGGTATGCATATCCGCCAACTACTGCCACGTCCGGAACATAATCCAGCTTCGCTAATCTGCGGCCGGCTCGAGCTTTGATCGCCGTCTGTTCAGCCTCGATTACCTCGGGATTAGACTCCAATGCTTTCTGAGTAGCTTCTGGTAGGGAGACGGTTTTAAAGTCGGTGGCAGGAGGGATTAGTTCGAGTTCCGTGTCCTCGGGCAGGCCAATCATTTCGTTGAGAGACGCTGCAAGTTCTCGCACTTTGCTCCGAGCGACCAACAGTAGCTTTTCTGTAGAAATCATCTCCGCCTGTTGTTCACTTGAAAGCGGGATCGATGGTCCATTGCTGGCTAATAAAGATTTGTCCTGGACCCGCTGGGATTTGACCTGGGCGGCGATCAACTCCCGCTGCGCGATGAGTAAGTCAAAGTAATTCTTCTCTACATTCCGCAGTGATGCAGAAATGGGTATTCCTACCTTGGCCTTGGCTATGTTCTTGTCGGCGCGTGCGATTTTCACAGCCTGCTGAACTTTCAATAGTGGTGTGAGAGGTTGGACCAGGGTAAAGGCCGCGAGCGTCGAATCCTTGCCGAGCAGTGGAAAACCGAGCGTGTTAGTCACTCCCTGGAGCGGGCGGCGTAATTGAATCTCTTCGCCCATGAACTTGTTGAAGTGCATATTCAAAAATGTGCTACTGATCTGGGGATAGTAGGACGCTTCAAAAACCTGGCGGTTTTGCTTGGCAACTTCAACTTGTAATTGTCCGAGACGCACCATGGGATTCTGACCGGACGCCGCTTGTTGGGCCTCCTCGAGTGTGATCGTCCGAACTACTCCGACCGACGAAATGGCCCTCGGATTCACGTTCGGCAACTCAGCGCGCTGTCTGCTCGCTACTGTCGTAGGCGGCTTTACCGGTTTAGGAACGAATTCGAAAAGACTGGCGCCGGAATCCTGGGCGAGGGCCAGCTGAGGCGCCATAAGACAAAACGCTAAACCCAGTATCATACGTAGGAGCCCACGAGCTTCGTGAACACGGTTATCACCTCTAGCTTTGATAATTCTCATTTCAAGCCTCCTGCTGAGTCTGCGTTTGGTAAATCAGGGACGCATGTCTGAATCATGGTTAAGCGTATAGACGCGCGAGACTCATTTCTTCGGAAACAATGCCGTCACGACGATTCGCGGTCCGCAACCTTCTGGACCGCCACTCGGACTTGTGGCCCAACAACGCAGAGTCCCACCGAAACTGATCGGCTGCCTCCCGAATCTCACGATCTTCGAAACGGTAAAGTGTATGGGCACTGCCCAGTGGTTGCCGGTCCAGTCGTAGGCGCCCAGTGGTTACCGGTCCAGTCATACGTCGATTCAGTGTTGAGTGAGTAAGTCCAACCATCCTTCGTGCCATAACTCAGAAATGGTTGAATGAAGTCTGCGTTTACCTTGGACCGCCCACTTCCGCCAGCTACTCGCCAGAGGTGATTCCACAGTACGCCTACTGTCCAACCGTGCTGCTGCTTCAACAAGACAACTGTTGGTCCAAGTCCCAGCTGTTTGCTGCCGAGGAACTTGTTCGTTGCTGAAGGGATTAGTATTGCCGGTCCAATACCCCAGATGAACGGCTCACTCTTGTTCGGCGAGAAAAAGAGGCTCTGAACAATGTCGCCCAGGCCGTTCTGGCTCGTGCCCGGCGACACGACATTGCCCTGGTGGATAATCGGTACAATCGTGCGCGAAATCAGGTTCCACTTCGCATTCAGCGCTATCGGAATCACTGGCTGGATATTCGTGGTACTGCGCCAACCACTGCCCGTGCCCATGCCAAAGTCAAAACTGGCTTGAATCGGAAAGCTGATTAACGATGCAACCGGATTTGAAAGTTTTTTGGATAATTCTGCCGTGTCTTCTGCGGCTGTCGGCTTCTGCGAAACGCTGGTTGTGCCTTCTGCATTCCCCTTGAATGCGCGTGCCTTTAAATCCGCAAAGAATTTCCAGTTCTTCTCTAATTTTTGACTGAGTGTGCTAGCGGAACTGACGTCATTGGTCGTGGCGATATTCTTTGAATAGGCGGCGTCTGTCGGTTCTTTCTTGATTTGAAAGTTTGTCTCATCGTTATGCAGTTGTTGTGCTGAGCTTGTCGTCAGCATTAGCGATAATGCTGCGCCTACGAAAACTACTTTGAATGTCTTGCGGAGAAACATATGAGCACTGTGTCCTGATCACGTTTTGAGACTGCTATTTGGAGAGTACCGGTTTGGAGTCTACCGAGGGTGTGATCGGAGCGTAACTGTCAACATTGACAGAACTGTTGTGTAAAACAGGCATGACTTTGAACGGATTCAAGTGAGAGATTGATTAAGTTATCACAGCCATCAATGCTTGCGGGCGGGCAGATTGCGCAGAAAAGCAACAAAAGAACGAGCATTGGACCAGCGATATCGACGGGATGCAGGGACGAGCTTCGCGCTAGCGATTTAAACTAACAGCGAACAGCACGCGGGGTGAAAAGCGGCTTTGGAAACTTCAACAATTCCAGAATCGCAAAGCAGCTCTTACCGCTCCAATCAATTTGGTCGGGTATTGGTGTTAGGTGTCTCGCAATGAGGGTTTAATTAGATACTGAGCAACAGTCAGAACCAATTGTGTTTGTCTGAACTCATAGTGAGGAATGCCGGAATGATCTCTTGCGGTTAGCGGGTCAAAAGACTCAGCAATCATCCGACAATTCCGCCACAATTTATCAAAGCAAGAAATTGTTGAA
>QHXL01000570.1:1483-3874 GCA_003222935.1 Acidobacteriota bacterium | reverse complement strand
ATTTGGAGAGCCGTGAGATTAATTGCCGGAATTCTAGTAAAGCTTATCGCGCTTGAAATGAGCGTCAGCGGGGGCGCGCTCGGGACTACTTATCAAAGGTCTCGGTAGCACCGCTCTGCCCCCTTCCCAACTCGCACTTTTTCTAGTCTGGTCCGTGTAGCGCCGCCCTTCCTCTACTTTTACCGATCTGAAAAGGGGCACACCGTGCCGCTAAACTCATTTGACAAGTTTGACGCATTTCTCAGGCACCGTTAGCATCGTTTTTTCGTATTGGAAAATAGTTGAGGTGCCGTCATAGATCCAACCACTTTCAAACTGCTTATCGCACTCGCCATCGTAATCATCGCCACTGTGCACGGTTTCGGCGCGGCGTGGCTGGCGATTTGGATGCTCTTCCATCCTTACAAACCGGTAAAGCTCCTGGGTCTGACGATTTGGCCCCAGGGAATGATTCCGCGACATCGAGAGAGGCTGGCCCAGTCGATCGGTAACGCTGTCGGTAATGAACTGGTGTCGCAGCAAACCGTTTTCGATGCCCTGTTTGAAACGAGCTTCTTTCAATTAAAGGTGCAGGACTTCGTGGGTTCATACACCAATGAACTTCTTGCTCGTGTCTATCCTTCATTCCTCGACGCACTGCCGTCGCAGGCACGCGCACCAATCCTCGACACCATCTCAGCTCTGCAATACAGGCTCGCCGAATACATCGCTTCAATGTTGAAGAGTGAAGAGACGGCCCACGCCATCGAAAAATTTATCGACCATCAAGTCGATGAACTTGTAGAGCGACGGTTTGGAGACATGGTCAGTGGTGACACGCTCGACCAGGTTATGAGTTTCCTGCAACAGCGTTTACAGAAAGTTATTAGCGAGGAGAGTCTCGAACGAAAACTGCGTGATTTTGTTTCGGGTCGACTTGACGAATTGGCTCGGAGCAAAGCAACGCTGGCAGAAACATTCACACCGGACACTATTCAGTTCATTAAAGAGCGTATTGATCAGCAGGTGCCGCCGATCGTTCAACACCTGGCTGACATTGCCACCAGTCAAACCACACGCAAACAGATCGGATCGCTGATCAAGTTGGAAGTCGATCAGTATTACGAACAGCTTTCTCTCATTAAGAAAATCTTCATTTCACGCGAACGCATTCACCGCGAAGTCGACGACCTGGTCAACAAGACTTTGCCGAATCGAATGGAAGAATATTTACGCGGCCCGGCATTCGAGCAGGAGGCCGAGGCTTTTCTTAACTCAACTATCGACAACGTAATGGCTCGTCCCCTCAACGTGCTTATCGGCCAGTTTGATTCGGTAAAGTTTGACGAACTCAAGGATCAAGTAACTCGACGATTGTTGGAGTTAGTACGAAGTGAAGGGCTGTCAGAATCTGTTGCAAACTACTTCACCGATGCGATTGATCGATTGCGTCCGCAGACGCTCGGCTCTGTAATGCAGCAACTCGATCCGCAGACTATCGAGCAGGCAAAGAAGCTGTTGACGCGAAGTCTTCTTAATTTACTCTCGCGAGACGACACAGCACGCACAGTTAACGCTGTACTCTCGTCTCAAATCGAGCGCTTGCTGATCTCACCGATCGGGCGTCTTGCCGATCACGTTTCAGAAAGTTCCATGCAGCGAGCGAGTTCCGCCCTTGTTGAGCGCATAACTTTCGCCGCACGAGAGCGATTGCCTGTCGCGATCGCCGAGTTTGATGTTGGTGGGTTAGTGCGAAAGAAAGTTTCTGATTATCCGATTGAGAAACTTGAGGCGCTCGTTCTGTCGGTCGCTCAGCAACATCTGAAGACGATCGAGCTTTTTGGAGCGATAATCGGCTTCTTTATCGGTGTCGGACAGGCAATCTACTTCTGGTTAACCTATGTTCCCGGTAGATAGCTGGAACCTCAAAGCCTCCATCTCCGTTTTCCTAGTCGGACTGGTTTTTCCCCAGAGGACTCTTTTATGTACTGCCCACATTGTGGAACACCCGCAACTCAGTCGTTGAGTTTTTGTAATCGGTGCGGTGCGAGTTTAAGAGAAAAGGGTGAAATAAAGATTACCGGAGCTATTTCGGCACTCCTGACTGCGATAACGCTAGTGGCGCTCGGTGGCCTGGGAATCATGTTGGGTGGCGCTTTAGTACTCCGAAAGGAAGCCGGTCTTGGTCAGGAATTGATCGGTTTCTTCATGCTCTTCACATTTCTGATAATTGCCATGACCGAGTTCATGCTCGTCAGGAATGTTTCTAAACTTATTGGATCAGCCGAAAACCAACCGAAGTTCACACCCGTGCAGCAACCACCGCTCGAACTGCGTCCGCCGTCTGTGTCGTCGATGGGAGAGCCGGTTGGTAGTGTCACAGAAAACACAACGCGCACGCTCGGGTACGCA
>QHXL01000570.1:0-1464 GCA_003222935.1 Acidobacteriota bacterium | reverse complement strand
CAACCAGAAGGAGTTCCCATGAGAAAGTTTGCCTTGTTACTTTTGCTCTTCGCGTTACCCGTCGCCGCGTGTCACCATAGTGGCGTCAAAGGTTCAGGAAAGCGTGAAGTTTTGAAGCAATCTATTGAGCCCTTCACTTCAATCTCCACCGAAGGCGCATTTAATGTCGAAGTGGTTTGCCAAAAGGATTTAAGCCTCGAGATCGAAGCCGACGACAACATACTCCCATTGATACAAGTTGAAGTCTCACACGGTGTATTGAAACTCAAGAACACAAAGAGTTATTCAACAAACGAACCGGTTGTCATCAGGCTTACGGTTCCCAGCCTCGAAGGCGTAAGGGCATCGGGCGCCGGAAAATTCGACATCTCGAAAGTTAAGAGCGACAAGTTTGAGATTGAGTCGAATGGTGCCGCCCAAATAAAAGTCTCTGGCTCCGCACAATCTCTAAACATCACCGCGAACGGTGCCGGGAGAGTCGATGCACACAGCCTGCAAGCATCGAAGGCCGTTGTTGAGAGTAATGGAGTCGCAAAGGTTGATATCGACGTTTCTGATCAATTGGATGTCACTGTTTCAGGACCATCCACCGTAACCTACCAGGGCGATCCTAAGATCAATAAATCGATCCATGGTCCTGGTAAAGTGGAAAAACGTGGCGGCGAAGGCGCGTAGCTCAACCCGGTACAAATTTTTTCTTGTTGACATTAGGCGTACTGCTGAATAACTATTTGCGCATAACCGAAAGGAGCTTACTTCCCCAATGACCTATGTTGTTGTCGAATTATGCGTTGATTGCAAGTACACCGACTGCGCTGCCGTTTGTCCTGTCGAAGCTTTTCACGAACTAACTGATCGTCTTTACATAAACGCTGATACTTGTATCGACTGCGATGCTTGTGTTCCTGAATGTCCGGTTGAAGCCATCTTTGCTGACACCAATGTTCCCGATCAGTATGCACACTGGACGCAAATTAATATTGACGAAGCTCCACAGTATCCGATCATCAGTCAAAAAATTCCGGCCCTGCACGGTCCGACCTGCGCTGGTCCTGAAGAGTAAATAAGCAGTTTTACCGTCAGTCGGATTTAGCTTGAGCCTGCCCTGGGGGCAGGCTTTTTCGTTTGTAATGACGAACTTTTGTTGGTTAAAATTTCACCGCTGATGAGAAACGTTCTACTGATCATTGTGGTAATCCTCGGCGCGGCTTCGGTTCTCGTTGCCCAATCAGGTAGGCGTAAAGACCCGGTGCCGGTACCAACACCGACTCCCGAAGAGAAGCCGGTCGGAACGAACCCCAAGTCTGTCGATCCAAAGGCTCCACCTGTTACGGCGGAGAAAAATGAAGAGTATCGTTGCACCGAGGACGGAACTCTTGCCCACGTAATTGATGATGGCGTCAAGAGAGGTTTTCAACCGAAAGAGGTAGACACACAAGCGGAAATTACTTTTCGACCTGAACC
>QHXL01000588.1:2383-3438 GCA_003222935.1 Acidobacteriota bacterium | reverse complement strand
TGGTGTAGTTGGTTAACACGCTGCCCTCTCAAGGCAGAGATCACGGGTTCGAGTCCCGTATGCGCTACCAATTCCTTTATTAACTTACAGTTCGCCGCATATATCCGATATGCTTCAGACCCTCTTGAAAAACTCTCATTCTCCCCGTGCTTCAGCTCGGGGTTAAGGGCGTGCTCAATCACGGAGAACCGTTTCAACGGTTTGCCGCCGTGAGCAACTTCGCCTCATTTACTTAGTATTTGGAACCTTTCATCCTGTCGTGCTCCACGTCAGTCGCCAAGGATGTCAAACCGTTGAAACGGTTCCGTGGATTTAAGCGGCCCCTCTACCCCGAGCTAAAGCACGGGGAGAATGAGAGTTTGCAAGAGCCTCTGAAGCATATCTGTCAGTAGTTCGACGATATTTATGAAACCACGTGGCGAGGTCATCTCGTACAAATCTTCAATGGTGGTGCGTTAACTATGTATTGTCCCCGGTGTGCGACGCAGAATCTTGATGGCGCAAAGTTTTGCCGCGCTTGTGGCACCAACCTGGAAACAGTTGCCCTGGCGCTGACGCAACAACTTAACCCTACCCAGGCGGACAAAGCCGCGACGAGGAGGCCCCGAGCAAGTAAGAATAAATTGGAAAAGCGACGCGAGGGCCTGGCGAAAATCGTTCGCGGGGTTGGCATGATCGGCGGCTCGACGTTGGTCGGCGCAGCATTGGCCGCGTTTAGTAATAAACCGGACTGGATCATTATTTGGATGATCTTTGCCGGATGGCTGGCTTGCATGGGAGTTATCGGCCTGGTTTCGGGCGTTGCCGCTCTCATTGAGTCCGGATTCACTCCGCGTGATGCTCGGAACATCGCTGGAGAACCTGTTTCTCGAACTTCCCCATTGTCGGGAGACGATCACGAACTACTCCCCGGGGCTTCCACTCCCAGATTTCCTTTTCCATCGAGCATCACTGACCATACGACAGAATTGCTGAACAAACAGCACCCGACCTCGAAGCCCACGAGTTGAAAGCTAATCACGTCGCGGGAGTTCATCTAATTGTCGCGTCGTTTG
>QHXL01000588.1:0-2354 GCA_003222935.1 Acidobacteriota bacterium | reverse complement strand
TGCGCGGATTGAGATTTCGCTTGCAAATGCGCGCGACGGCTCGCGCTCAGTTTCTTCTTGTACGTTGTGCCGATTGTGAAGCTGAACAATTGCCACACGGACACTAAACCCAAAAAAACGTACAGCACATAGACCAGTCGTGAAGTCGGCACACCCGTCCTGTCCTCGACCGCGTCGAAGTAACCCATCAAAGAGAAGAGCAGGAAACCGCTGACGATTGCCGTTCCCAGGTCGATCATTAAGGTGAGGTTGAGTTGTTTTTCAGGGTTGCTAATTCCGAACACGCGATTCAGCAGTGAAGGTCGACTCGAGAGGTCAGTTAAGAACTCTCCGCACCTTCTACAGTAGCTGTCAGTCTCCTGATCCGCTCTACCGCATTTCGGACAAAACATTCTACTGCTCCATTTTTCCTTTTGAGACAAACTTCCAACGTTTAGTCTTGCTGCATCCCGCTGCGTAGTTGTCCTGTTGAAGTTTGGGCATCTTCCCCGGCATCGCAGCAACGATCGAAATCACAGAAGCTTGGGCAGTACTTCCCGGAAAACCGGAAGCACACGAATCTTCAGTCACAGTTTCAAAGTCGGCGACAACTTGCATCTTTCCGTTTTGAAAACTGAGGAGCGCCGCCGATTCAGTAAGTGTTCCCTGGTTCATATAACCACTCGTCATTAACAATTCATCGATGCCATCACCGTCCAGGTCAGTCTTGCGAACAATTGAACTTTTGAAATCCAGATCGATGTTGGCGACAAGTTGTTGACCATTGAAGATTGCGAGGCGGTCGCTGCCGAAATTGTCTGCATGCGAAGCGTTGCACTCGGCGACGGAGATTACATAGGCAGTTTGTGTCTGACCTGTTGCCGTAAAGCTTCCCGTCGTGGAGTCGATGACGGAGGGCGCGATCTGACCTGCATTACGCGCTGCTGCTAAATCTCCTTCAAATCGTGGATTACATTTGTTCGCGTCCGTCAGATATTTGCGAAAGACTTTCGCTAGAACCAGACGCTGTGTTGCGGAAGGGATTTTAGTCGGTGAGGTTGAACTGTCGACACGAAAGTCGTGGAGTATTTGTTTAGGCGGCGCAGTCCTTTGTCCGTAAACAGATATTGAAAGCGCGAGAATAGCGACAACAAGAAGGGTTTGTTTCATCGTTTCAAAGGTAATCGCTCAATGTAGTGCGGATTGTGAACCCGAGGCGAATGAAAAGACAAGGCACAGTTGCGAATTTCCGTACAATCTGTAGATCTTTGTACTTTGATTTTTGATCTTTGTCTTGTGTTCGTTGGTCCTTCTCAAAACTCAGAGATCCAGAACAAAGATCTAAGTCCGAAAACTGGATAAATATCGGTCAATCTAGGTCTATCAATTTTAGGAGCTTGAGCCATGTCAACCATCAGCGAGTCGAACCTTCCGGGTGTCGGGAGAAAGTTTCAGGTAGAAACACTCAGTGGCGATCGATTGACTGTCGTCATTCATGACGACGGCATGCGTGAGCTGTATCACTTCGAACGAAAGAACCTTAATCGGCCTGCGTCGGTATTAACGCTCTCTGATGGTGAAGCGCGGCAGATCGCAGGAATAATCGGTGGTTTAACCTATGTTCCAAAAGCGTTGCCGACTTCTGAAATTGTCCTCGAAGACCTTGTGCTCGAATGGTTCACTTTGCCTGCCGGTTCGAACGGCGCCGGTAGAACTATCCGTGATCTACAGGTTCGCACCTTTACAGGAGCGTCAATCGTTTCACTGATCGAACCTACGCGCACTACAAGAACCAATCCAGAAGCCGACACACTGCTAAATGAAGGAGCTACGCTAATACTTGCCGGGGATCGACACAGTATTGCGAAGCTCAAGGAGTTGCTCGTGAGTGGGAAGGCGTAGCAATGGAGCACCTTGTTCTTGAGGTCGGATTAGCGCTTGCACTGATTGCAACCGCTGCACTCATCTCGGCGCGCCTGAGGTTCTCCGTCGTGCCTTTCTTGATCCTCGCTGGCATGGCTGTTGGTCCACATGCGCCGAAGATCGGACCACTTGATTTTCGTTTCATCGACAGTGCTCCGCTCATAGAGTTCATGGGCCGTGTGGGCGTGCTCTTCTTATTGTTCTACCTGGGGCTCGAGTTTTCAGTCAGCCGGCTCATTAAATCCGGGCGATCGATCGTGGTCGGAGGTTCGATCTACATCGCGGTCAACTTCGCTTTGAGTCTGGGTTATGCAGCGTTGCTCGGTTGGCCCTTGAAAGAAGTACTCGTTGCGGCAGGAATCACTGCGATTTCATCGAGCGCCATCGTAGCCAAGGTGCTTTTCGATCTGCGGCGCACAGCCAACCCGGAAACGGAAATGATCCTCGGGATC
>QHXL01000587.1 GCA_003222935.1 Acidobacteriota bacterium | reverse complement strand
ACCAACGACTCAAACGCGCATCGACCTCGGCTTTGCGCTAGGAGATATGAAACCGACCGGCAAATTGATCGACACTGGAGGCTTCGCGAAAAAGGACCGAATCACTCATCGCATTCCCATTACCTCACTCGCCGAAATCGACGACGAAGTAAAGCACTGGCTAAAGGTCGCCTACGATCGCGACACAAAATAAATGTCCGATATGCTTCAGAGCCTCTTGCAAAACTCTCTCATTCTCCCCGTGCTTTAGCTCGGGGTTACAGAGTGCCGCCTAAATCCAGGGAGCCGTTTCAACGGTTTGACGACTGTGTTGAGCGCGACAGGATGAAAGGTTCGAAATGCGAAGTAAAACGCGGCAACTGGCAAACCGTTGAAACGGTTACTTCATTGTGTGAGCTCCGGCGCACCCCGAGCTGAAGCACGGGGAGAATGAGAGTTTTGCAGGAGGCTCTCCACCTTTCTCGTTGAGATTAGATAAAGGTTCTTACAACAACGGAGGCCTTATGAAAAACGCACAACCCACATTCGCCCCACATATGAGCGACGCAGCAGTTACAACGAGGACGGGCAAGAATTGGAAACAATGGTTTGCCATCATCGACAAAGCTGGCGGCAGGAAAATGACACACCAGGAAATCGTCAAACTAATTACCTCCAAACACACTGTTGGGCCATGGTGGTGTCAAATGGTGACCGCAACATACGAACAGTATGCGGGTTTGCGACAAGCGCACGAAAAACCAGAAGGCTTCGAGATCAGTGTGAGCCGAACGATTAAGTCGCCTGTCGGTCTTCTCTATTCATCATTTGCATCCGCACCGTCCCGAAAGGAATGGCTTAAGGAAGATGGATTAGTTGTCCGCAAAGCGACGAAGAACAAGTCAATCCGGGCCGCCTGGAAAGATGGAAAGACAAGTCTTGAGATCAACTTCTATCCGAAAGATAAGGATAAGTGCCAGGTAGTGGTCCAACACAGCAAGCTAGGTAGTGCGGCCGCCGCAGCAAGAATGAAAGCCTACTGGTCAAAAGCGCTTGACCGCCTGCGCGGGACGTTACAATCTTGAGTACCTCCTTGGAGTGCGGTGCCTTGTCACCGCTTTGTTAAAGAAGCCCTGCTTTAATGTTCCGCTGTAACAAAGCGGTGACGAGGCACCGCACTCCAAGGTAAACTCCATCTCCATGAAAGCCTCACTAAAGAATACAAAACTCACACTTGGTCAACTCGGTGAAAAATACGCAGCGGCATATTTGGAGCAGGCAGGTTTCCGCCTCGTCGCCGCCAACTTCACGGTACCGGTTGGCCGAAATCGTCAACACGCAGTTATCAACGCAGAGTTAGATCTAATCGCGTACGACGGACCAATACTTTGCTTCGTGGAAGTGAAGACGCGGTCGTCGGACTGGTTTGCCAAACCCGAAGTAAACGTCGACAAACGCAAGCGCCGTCAGATTGCCCGCGCCGCTCGTGAATACAGAAGGATGTTTGGAATCCACGACGAAGCTTACCGATACGACGTGGTGACGGTGATACTGGAAGGAACCAGTGCATCCTGTTCGCAGATCGAAGTACTGAAACACTTCTGGCGTGAAGAGGACCTGCGAAAACGTTACTGGTCAGAACGCCATTACGACTAACCCCTGGCGCGTCGGCACCTCAAGGGTACGCAACTGCTGGGACCGCAGGCGTCCCCGCCTGCTGGATCGAATAAAGGTGCGATCGAACTTCTAGCGGAGGTACCAGGCGGGGACGCCTGCGGTCCCAGCAGCTGCCTGCATCTTTCGGCAAAGTTACTGCCTGCTTGCCTCCGTTGCTTCCCATCCTTTCGGAGGCGCGTTCTTCACGTACTTGTCGAACCAGGTGATCATTTCATACAGGACGTGCTCAATACTCTCCCGACCTGAGTAGCCGTGAGCTTCGAATGGCAACATCACCAGACGCACCGTCGCACCATGTCCCTTCAACGCCTGGTACATGCGTTCCGACTGGATCGGAAACGTTCCCGTGTTGTCGTCAGCTTCACCATGTGTCATTAGCAACGGTTCGTTAATCTTCTCCGCATACATGAAAGGTGAAACTTTCAAATACATCTCGGGAGCTTCCCACAACGTTCTGCGTTCACTCTGAAAACCAAACGGAGTCAACGTGCGGTTGTAAGCGCCACTACGGGCGATGCCTGCTCGGAAAAGATCTGAGTGGGCCAGTAGATTCGCAGTCATGAATGCACCGTAGCTGTGACCACCAACACCAACTCTTGTCGGGTCAGTGACACCCATCTCGGTAGCTTTATCGATCGCAGCTTTCGCACTCATCACGATCTGTTCGATGTAGGTGTTGTTTACAGTTTCTGGATCGCCAACGACGGGCATCGTCGCATTGTCCAGCACTGCATACCCTTCCATCAGGAAAAACAGGTGCGACATACCTGTGATCTGTGTTGCACGCTGAGTTGAGCCAGTCACCTGGCCCGCAGTCGAGGCGTCGTTAAATTCAAGCGGGTAGGCCCATACAACTGTTGGAAGCCGGGTTCCCTCTTTATACCCCGGAGGCAAATAGAGCGTGAACGAACACTGCACACCATCAGCACGTTTGTAAGTCACAAGCTGCTTTTTGATGCCTCGAAGCTGCGGTGTCGGATCGGGAAATTGAGTAAGCGCTTTTGCAGGAAGTGCCGAAGTTTCACCGCTGTTTCTGACGTAGTAATTCGGGGCCTCAGTTGGCGATTCACGCCGCGTAACAAACTGCTTCGCATCGTCACTTAAGAGACCTACT
>QHXL01000586.1:1868-3335 GCA_003222935.1 Acidobacteriota bacterium | reverse complement strand
TTTTTTCTACAGATGTGGCTGTTTATTTTGATGAGTGTGAGAAACTAGCTTTGGCGCAGAATGCGAAACATAAAAAGAAACCGAAAGCCATTCGTAAGTCATCTCGTTGATGGCTAACACAGCCTCTGAAGGAACGCGAGTGAAAACGATTTATTCCTTCTTAAACAACGCGAACTTCCACGACACACCTTCCTGATTGGTGCCGCTACCTTTGATCACGCTACCTTCCAGCGTGCCCTGCAAGACTGAATAAGAGTTACCGACAACTATTTGAACGCTGTCGCCTGCCTGCTTCCAGGTTCCCTTAACGGTACGCGGTTCGGTGACGCCGTTCTGCATAACGTTGATGATGTACTGAAGCTGGCCTTCTTTCAGGAACTTCATCGTGTACTCACCACTCTCGGGACTGTTCCCGGTCCAGGTACTTCCTTCGAGCGATGACTTCGGCGCCTCGGGCGCTTTCATTTCGATCGACGTGTCCCTGCCTGGAGCATTCGTCTGAGTCGTCATATCTGGTACATAAGGTTGCGACGCCAGCGCCTTCGCATCGCGTACTGAGATGACCAGCTCATCCGCGCGGTAACCCTCGACGATGGCAAAGGGCTTTTGATCTTTGCCTGGTCCGAGATCTTGCAACACGCGTTTTGGTACTCGTTCCTGTAAGTACTTCACCAGCGAGGCGAGTGTCACTTCACCCTTTTCATTGGCTGCCCCACCGCGCAAAGCTTCGACCAAAACAAAAGTGAAGTAGCCTTGCTTCTTCTCCTTGTACTCGTACGCCCGGTGTCCTACTTCGGTTGCGTAGAGCGTCGCAAATGCCTGCACTTCGCGATTCCGCAAGTCGAAATTGAACGCCTTCGTGTAAGCCGGGGTTAGCGGGTTGTCGGCGTTGGCACGTCCGACCGGGTCATTCCGGCAGGCATCAAGGATCATGAGTACCTGCTTGACTCCGATCTTCTTGATTCTGTCTTTGATTTGCGTGACGTTGATCGCAGTTTGTTCGAGCAGGTCAACGTCGTTGCTGACCTGTGAGTCAGACGGAAGCAGGAACGCCTGTCCTTCACGCTCGATACCATGTCCTGCGAACGAGATGACTAACAGACCATCCGGCGGAATGACCGCAGCCATGTTTGATAACCGGCGAAGAATGTTGCCGCGCGTTGGTTGGCGTTCAGCTGGCTGATCTGAAGCAAGCAGAGTGACTTGCTCGCCGGGAAAACCAGCATATTGGATGAGTGCGTTTGCGAGTGTCTTTGCGTCGTTGCTCGCGCCGCCAAGAGTGGTAATTTGCGTATCCGCATATTGGTCCACGCCGACGATTAACGCGTAGCGCTTAGCCGCGGCGGGCAAGGATTTCACCTGGTTCGCGACTCTGACTCCACGGTCGGGCGTCTGAGTCGTAACTTCTTTCGACATTACGCCCGTCAGGAACAGCAAACCGATCAGAATTGCAGAAGACTGGGGAAG
>QHXL01000586.1:0-1861 GCA_003222935.1 Acidobacteriota bacterium | reverse complement strand
AGACTGGGGAAGCCTGATTCGCAAAATACGTCTATTCATGATTTTGATCTCTAGTTTTCAAATGGAACTGAACGCCAATGGAACTGAACGCCAATGGAACTTTACATTATTACCTTTCGTCTGACTATTTCTATCCGTGTCATCCGTGGCTAAAATAGCTCAGAGATTTTTCTCCGCAAGTTGTCGATTTCGGCGGCGGCCATTCGACTTACTGTAGAAGCAGTTCGAGTTCGCGAATCACTTCAATAAAGAAGGAAACGAAAAGATGAGCAATGTACGAGTACTCGTAGGCACCCGTAAAGGAGCATTCATCCTGACCTCAGATGGAAAACGCGAAAAGTGGGATGTGAGTGGCCCTCATTTTGCCGGTTGGGAGATGTATCACATCAAAGGATCCCCTGTGGATCCGAACCGCATTTACGCGTCGCAAACCAGCGGTTGGTTTGGCCAGATCATTCAGCGCTCGGACGACGGTGGTAAGACGTGGTTCCAACCCGGAACGCCTGCAGGCGAGCCGACTACTTCGCCCGACGGGATGCCGAAAGGTGAAAGCAATAAGTTTGTTTACGACACATCGGCTGAAACCGGCAAACCGCTTACGACGCATCAGTTTTATGACGGCACTCCAAAGCCATGGGAGTTCAAACGAGTCTGGCATCTTGAGCCTTCGCTCGATGAGCCTGACGTGGTTTATGCCGGCATAGAAGATGCTGCCTTGTTCCGCTCAACCAATGGCGGTCAAACATGGTCCGAGCTCTCGGGACTGCGTGGTCACGGTACCGGAGCTCAATGGCAACCTGGCGCCGGTGGCATGTGCTTGCACACAATTATTTTGGATCCGAAGAATCGGGAAAGGATCTACATAGCCATCTCTGCTGCTGGTGCGTTTCGCACTGACGACGGAGGAGCGACCTGGAAACCGATCAACCAGGGCTTGCGCTCGCAGTACATTCCCGATCCGACAGCTGAAGTGGGCCACTGCGTTCATCACGTTGCGATGCATCCTGCGAAATCAGATGTGTTGTTCATGCAGAAACACTGGGACGTGATGCGCAGCGACGACGCTGGCGACTCGTGGCACGAGGTCAGTGGCAATCTGCCTACCGATTTCGGGTTTGTGATTGACGTGCATGCTCACGAGCCCGAGACGATTTACGTTGTGCCCATTAAGAGCGACAGCGAGCACTATCCGCTGGATGGTCAATTGCGTGTCTATCGCAGTCGAACGGGCGGCAACGAATGGGAGGCGCTCACTAAGGGTCTGCCTCAGGAAAACTGTTACGTCAATGTGCTGCGCGACGCGATGGCGGTCGACTCGCTTGATTCATGTGGAGTGTACTTTGGGACCACCGGCGGTCAGGTATATGCATCTCCAGACGCAGGCGACACGTGGGCTCCAATTGTTCGCGATCTTCCACCCGTACTCTCAGTGGAGGTCCAGACGCTAACATGATTCAGGTTGTACTGCCGGCACATTTGCGATCACTTGCAGGCATCAAGGGGGATGTCGAACTGGAAGTTGACGGCCAGGTGACACGTCATTCGATCCTTGATGCTTTGGAAGCAAGATATCCGATGTTGCGTGGGACCATCCGCGATCATGTCGAAGGACAGCGACGGCCCATGCTGAGGTTCTTTGCGTGTGGTGAGGACGTAACCCATGAGTCTTCGGACGCTCCGCTGCCCGAGGCAGTGGCAGCGGGAACTGAGCCGTTTTTCATCATCGGTGCAATCGCCGGCGGCTAAGGATTTCTCTGTGTTTTCTCTGCGTCTCTGTATCTCTGTGGTTAGTTATTTCGTTGCCAAGTTTCACCACAGAGATACAGAGAAGCAGAGGTTACACAGAGAAGCATAAAAATGC
>QHXL01000284.1:8623-16615 GCA_003222935.1 Acidobacteriota bacterium | reverse complement strand
GCCGCCGCGAGTGCGAGTGGAGTGGACATTTTCCCAGTCTTCCGCGGTTAGTTCAGTTTCCCCTTTGACCAGGGGCATCACTGCTACTCCGGTTTCAAACCCCGACAGACCAAGCGCCAGTTTGGGAAATAGAAAAAGCGAAACCCCCAGGACCAAAAACGTATTTCCATGAACTCGTGGATCAACTAACAGCGCGGCTTTCCACTGCGGAAAATGAATCGGATGAGAAAACAACTCAAACAATCCGAACCCGACAACTACCACGTTCAGCAACAAGTAAACACCGACAAGTCCGACTGCGATTCCAATCGCCTCTTTGAAACCTCGTAAGAAAATCGCGCCCAGGATCGCGATCAAGACCAGAGTTACTCCGATCTGATGTTTTAGAATTTCGGGCGTAAACGGATTTTCGATGATGTGAGCTGTAGCGTCAGCTGCTGACAGGGTGATGGTGATAACGAAGTCGGTCGCGACAAATCCCAGCAACACGAGAACGAAAAGCTTTCCCTTCCAACGCGAGAGTTGATGCTCCAACATCGAGATCGATCCCTCGCCGTGTGGACTCTCCTCTGCAACCCGATTGTAGATAGGGAGCGCGCCGAATAATGTCAGCAGGATCAATATTAACGTGGCGATCGGAGAGAGTGCGCCAGCCGCAAGAAATGCGATACCAGGCTGATAACCAAGCGTCGAAAAGTAATCGACGCCCGTCAAGCACATAACCTTCCACCAGGGATGTTGCTTGTGAGGTGAAGCTTGGGTTGTGTCTTTTTGAGTAGCGGCGCCTCGAAATAACCAGAGTTTGAAGCGTCTTGCTGCGTTGCGTCTGTCTAATCGACTTAGCATTTGATCCGACTGTGCCGTCCTGCTTTCGTCAGGCGAAAGCAACCAATGAAAAAGCGCGAGGCAATGAGCCCCGCGCTCCAGAATTCGCGGCACTGCCCTTCCCATGGCCTACGAGGTTAGCTGACGGGCTCGAACTGGAAGTGTTCGTCGTCGGAGTACTTATCGTGCTTCCGGCGATTCGCCCCCGTCTCGCTATTGCGAAACAATGGTTCCCCCGCGTAGATGAGCGCCTGTGCTCAAATAACTTCGGCAGACATTCAAATTTCAATGGATTGATGGTACTCCGACCAAACTCCTTACGCAACAACTAAGACCATGCGCAATTTGATTACGTTGTTCGTGAATCATCTTCTCATCCACCAACGTGAACAATGGGACGACGATCAGGATCTTTCTCAGCCTGACGTAAAACTTCGTGCGTAACCGGGGCAGTGTCTCCTTCACCAAAAGCGATGTACTTCATGAGGTAAGAGAGCGGATTGCCTTCACTCCACCCGAAGTACACATGCGGGAGCTTGCCAGTCTCGTTTCGCAAAAAGAGAAGAAATGCCGCAATCGCATTTGGTACTGCCGGCGATTCAGTGCGCAACACCTGATACCCGTCAATTCTTTCTCCAGTGATTCTTAACACACCGGAGAATTCTGAAGCATCTCCCGGTGTTACCTCAAAAAAGAGGATGGGTTCACCTGCTGGAATATGATTGTTGGTCCGTTTCTCTTTCTCCTTGAGTTGGTACTCTAAAGCGTCACCTCGATCACAACGATTCGTAATTATTCGAATGGTCCCTTTGGCAGCTCGGCGAATAAACTCTCGCGCGGTATCGTCGACTTCGATCCGTTCAACTCGGAGTTCGGTGGAACGCCAAACCCTGGAGAACAAAGAACTGATAACGATCACCAGGATGAAAATTGTTGCGATTTTCAGACCTTCGGGTTGTTCGACTACATTCACGACTGTTGTATACGCAAAGATCAGCGAGATGAGCATGAAGGCCCACTGAATACGTTGACCGAGACGTCGAGCAGAAAGCGTGACAGCAATCGCAGCTGACGTCATCAACGCCAATACACCTGTAGCGTAAGCGCCGCCCTGAGCGTCGACATCTGCTGCGAAGACGATTGTGACGATGAAGCAGATCAAGGTGAACACGACAACCAACGGTCGCGTGGCTCTTGCCCACTCAGGCGCCATGCCGTATCTCGGCAAGTAACGCGGCACGATGTTCAGCAGCCCCGCCAGCGCTGAGGAACCCGCGAACCAAAGAATTGAGATCGTGCTCAGATCGTAAGCAGTGCCAAACAGATCGCCGAGGTAATGATGTGCGAGATACGCTAGCGCGCGACCGTTTGCTGATCCCGCTTCTTGTGTAAGCGTTTCCGGCCGAAACTCTTCCGCCGGGATGAGCAAGGTAGTAACAATGCTACTCGCGAGCAGCAGAAAACTCATGATCAGGGCAGCCACCAGCAGCAACTTCCGCGTATTGCGTATTCGTCCCTGCAACTCCAGGCTTGGCACTGCACTTCGAGTCTGAGTGAAATGTTGTCCTTCGCTCCCGCCCTCAACTCCTCGGACCAGTGGCATCACGACGACACCGGTTTCAAAACCTGATAGACCAAGCGCTAGTTTTGGAAAGACGATCAGAGCAGTTCCCAGCATCACAAACGGATTCTTGTAGTTTTGGAAGAGAACGTTCTTCCAACTCCAGGCCACTATCGGATGAGTAAGAATCTCGTAGAACCCAACGATCACCACCGCTAGATTTAGAGTTAGATAAATTCCCACCAGAACTACTGCAATGCCAATCGCCTCTTTAAATCCACGCAGGAAAACCGCCCCCAACCCTGCGATCAGGGCCAGGGTCAAACCAACGCGGTGGTGAAGCAAACTCAAATATTCAATTACTAATGGATTCTCAACAATGTGTGCAGTGGCGTCGGCGGCGGAAAGCGTAATGGTGATAATGAAACTGGTAGAAGCAAAGCCGAGGAGCGCTAAGACGAACAGCTTTCCCTTCCAACGAGAGAGCAAATTCTCGAGCATGGAGATCGAACCGTCGCCGTAGGGACTCTCGGCAGCGACCCTGCTGTACATCGGCAGGGCTCCAAATAAGGTGAGAAAGATAAGAACCAGGGTGGCGATGGGTGAGAGTGCGCCTGCGGCGATAAAAGCAATACCAGGTTGGTAGCCGAGAGTCGAAAAGTAGTCGACTCCGGTCAAACACATTACTTGCCACCAGGAATGTTTCTTGTGAGAAGGCGATTCCCCTTGAGAGTCGCTCCCCTTTGAGCCTTGAAAAAACCAGAGGCGTAGTTTTCGTGGTAACTGGAAAGAACCCATTAGTGCTTTCGATTATTCTGAGATCGAAATCATCTTTTTAGGGACAACGATAAGAACCAACATCAAGAACAAATCTGTATTACTTGGACCAAAAACAAAAGCGGGCGGGGGCCTCCCACAGCCCCCACCCAAAGGCCACGTGTCCTCACCCCACGCGACCACTTCGTCCACCGGGGAGGTGAACGCAGGCGGATTATGCAATAGTCCGACTAAACTTTCAACCTACCTATTAATTCGTTCTAGTCGAACAAACGCACGTGTGAGAACACTCTCAAGATCAACTTATTGCTAATATAAGTAACGTAAATCGAAGCCTAAACAATACTAATCGCTTCAACGCACGCGTTACAAAATCTATCGGTTGTTAGCTGGATGAATCTCTTGATTGGCCCAACTGGTCCGTTGAACCCTCAGCGTGAGACAGATCAGAAAAGGCAACCATCAGAAGCAGGATTGTGACCCCCACAGTGGCTACAATGTAGAGGACAGCTGTCATTTCTCGATAAAGAAGAAAGATCACGACAGCTGATATACCAACTATCCAAAGTGCAGTAATTGTTTTGCGGCGCCGGCGATCACCGGCCAAAGTTTTTCGATTCATAGGTCCTTAACTCTTTAAAATTATTCCAAAATTCATCTAGTAAATAATGCGAGCCGGTAGCATTGTGCCCGAGGAAGATATCGCACTGGTAATACTTCCAGTGAGTGCTCCCAACAATGTGGAACCAATTCTCTGTGAAGAGAAAGCCCCGGCTTCCGGCACTTCAATTACATCGTACGGCTGTAACAGAACATCAGGCTTTTCGTTCTTCTTGATTGCGGCGTAGTCGACATGAATCACTTCCTGCTCTGTTGAGTTCGGTTTTTGACGATAGATTATCACGTCGTTGTTCTTAGCTTCTTTACGCGTTCCGCCAACCATCGCGAGTGCGCGGCTGAGTGTCAACTGTTCGCGCAAGAAAATTCCGCTTGCTGAAACGACGCTGCCGGTTACGTAGACCGGTTCTGCTTCCGTTACCAAAACGTAATCGCCTGGTCTAATCACCGGATTCGCTTCAACTTTACCCATCCGCAGTTCTGAGATCTTAACGATCTGAAGCGGGATCTTCGTTCCATCGATGGGACCTGCAAAAGCTTCTTCACCAGGCTCAGGACACATCAAAGGCTCAGTATGGAGAATCTGAATTGTTCCGGCTGCTCGTTCAGTAAATCCACCAGATACAGCCATCAACTCGTTCAGTCGGACTCTCCGTTTCATCTCGATGCGTGTCGGTTGTCGGACAGCACCAAAAACCGTCGCAGGTTGGCGACTGTTTCTTTCTGAAATCCGCACACTAACCTGAGGGTTGTTGATGAACTTACCGTAAGCAACAGCGATTTCCTTTTGAATATCTTTTTCAGTGCGACACTTGGCAGAAATAGGGGCCTCCAGAAAAGGAAGCGAGCTCAAATTACCATCACCATCAACTTGAGCGGTGGACGAAAGATCGGGTTGACCAAATACTCGAATCTCAACAACATCGCCCGGGCCAAGGAGATAATTCTTGATTCCCTGGTTATCAAGCGACGAAATCGTAGATTGATTCGACGAACTCTGCTGTTGCTCCTGGGCGCCTGCCAAACCAACAAGGACGAAGGTGGCGATTATGGTAACAACGAACAAGACCTTAACTCTCATTTCAAACCCTCTCTCTTCAAATTCATGCCTGGGGCGTCGGGGCACCCATTTTAGGGGATCCGTGGGAAAAACACTGACGACCTTAACATTGATATAACCCCATCCTGAAATGCTCTCCAGACGGGCAGGCCGAGCTCAGCTACCTCGACAACGTCGTACGGTTGCAACTGGACGTCGGGAGCCTTGTTTTTCTTAACCCCGAAAAATCAATTCGCAGTACATCCTGCACCGCAATGCCTTTTTGCCTGTAGATTCCTGACATCCGAAAGATTAGCGGTTTGTCGTGGCCCCCCGGCAACTGCCAAAGACTCTGCTCAACGTCATTTGTCGGTTAGAAGTACCGGCCCCGGAGTCACCATACTTCCGGTTACGTACCCGCTCGAGTTCCCCTCACCATCAACCTGAGCGGTTGAATTCAGCTCGTATTGTCCGAAGATCTTTACTTCCAGAACGTCACCAGGTCCAAGCGGATGATTGCGTATTCCCTGGGTATCGAGGGTCTGAGATGCGAGTTGTGGTGGACTTGGTTGTTGACGTTGTTCCTGGCCTTTTACTAAATCGACTCCGACAAGACTGACACCTGCGCTCAAAATCAAGGTTGAGATGAGTTTCATGGGACCTGAACCTCAGTTAGAAAGACTCAACGCACATTTGCCGACGTCGAGGCGGAAAGCTTCTCTTTCTCTTTATCTGGTTTATGCTTCTTCCGACGCCGATTCCTTAACGTTCCAGGCAATACAAAACCAGTGAAAAGCAGGTTGCAATGATCACATAAGAGGTGGTACATGCCAATCAATCGCATCGGTAGCGGAGTATGTTTATACCCTCGCCGAATCCTCGAGCTTCCACACTTGGGACACTTTTGCAGAGTCATTGGCTTCTTCCCGAGTTCTCCTGACGTTTCAGACTGTCACTTTGAATACGCGACCTTAGCTTTTCTATTTCGCGTTCAATCCGCTCGGTTCCGGCAATGCGCACTTCATCCTTGACGCCTTGCTGGTTGAGATAGAAAAGAGCATCGCGATAACGATCAATCGCTCGACGATTGTGACCTTTGAAGGCAGAGCGTTCGGCCAGTTCAACCCAGTGTGCCACTTTTACCGAGGCTACAAATTCTAATATCGCGGCTTTTGACTCGTGCAATTCAGACTCATCCGGGTAAACACGCAGCGTGGAGTCGATACATTCAAGTGCCTTGTTGGCTGTCTCGATCTTATCCGAGGTGCGAGCCTTCTGCTGAGCTTCACGCGTTAAGGTTAGCGAGTGTCCCCTGGCCCAGGTTAAGAGATGATGCTTATGCAGTTCTCGAACGCGATCCTGGCCGGCCCGCATCGCAATTCCCTTTTCGCCTCCGAGGCTTCCTGAACGCATCGCGTCTTCGGTGCTTGCAAGGTAATCGTGGCAGAGTTGAGCAACTTCAAAATGAGACTCAGGTGGAGAGTTTGACGAATCAGCTGCGGATGATTGTTTTTGAATGGCTCGCAAAGCCGACGCGTAGAGCGAAGCAGAGAAACCTCTCTTTTGTGTCCTGCCGCGCTCACTGCTGCTACGAGACTTCGATCTATCCTGGATGCCGTTCTCAAGTAGATACTTTGTCCAGGCCCTGCGCATTATGACTTCGCGAGCGGACAGAGCGACTAGCAAGACGACGCTGGCGGCCAGACCAGCGGGCAACCAGGGCGCTTCGTCACCGCCGCTAACGAGCATCCACCAGAGAAGAAAAAACACCGCCAGGGCAAGGAACAAAGCAATCAGGAGGTAACCCATGCTCGACGGCATTCGATTGCGCGACTGCCCATTACTCACCTCGCCAGCGCGGGAATGTGCGCGTTGGCTTCTTGAGAAAAACTGATCTGCAGAGTTATTTCCCAACGATCGTCCTCACGCTAGCTACACTAGTGCGCGCAAAAGATGATTCATTTAACTGTCACTCAGGCGCACGGTTACGCAGGGTTGGCTTCAAAAACGTCTCAAGGGTAATAATAGTCGGCTTTTTCGGATTCTGCTGTCAACATAGGATCAGGCATTCAGCAACTTAGTTAACGCTCAAGAGGATCAAACGAGATGGATGAAAAACGATTCGCCGGGAAAATTGCATTTGTCACCGGCGCTACATCGGGTATCGGACGGGCCTGCGCAATTGGCTTTGCACAGCAAGGCGCCAGGGTCGCGTGCGTTGGACGAAACAGTACAAACCTACTTGAAATCGCCTCCGAGATTCGATCTTTTGGAGTTGAGGCGCTGGAGATACAGGCTGACCTTTCAGACAATGGTCAAGCAGAACGAGCGATCGAAAATACACTATCAACTTTTGGCGGTATCGACATTCTCGTAAACGCTGCGGGTCACATTAGTAGTGGCACAATTGAAACCACGTCTCTAAAAGCCTGGGACGAAATGCTAAACGTGAATGTCCGAACGATTTTCAATCTCATGCAGAAGTCTCTACCAAGTTTAATCGAGCGCAAAGGCAATATCGTGAACGTCTCGAGTGTAACAGGACTCCGCGCTTTCCCCGGTGTGCTCGCTTACTGCGTTTCCAAAGCTGCACTCGACCAGCTAACGCGTTGTTCCTCGTTGGAACTGGCAGCAAAAGGAGTTCGTGTTAATGCGGTCAATCCTGGCGTTGTAGTTACAGACATTCACAAACGAGGCGGTATGAACGAAGACTCTTATGCCGCGTTCCTCGAACATTCAAAACAGACACATCCTATTGGTCGCGTGGGACAACCAAAAGAGATCGCCGATCTAGTTTTGTTCCTGGCTTCTGATCAGGCAGGCTGGATCACAGGGGCCACCTACTCGATCGACGGCGGGCGGGCACAAACATGCGCTCGGTAGGTTACTCAGCAAAAACTTTGAGTCCCCCGCTCGCGTTACGGCTATACTGCGCGGACTAATTTTTGGCCATGAGCTATCCGAACCCATATCCCAATAACGTTCCCACGAACTTTGCGCGCACCATTGCGATGGAGCGCAAAGCGCAGACAAATGTAGTCAAGGTGGCGTTAGCTGTTGTCGGGACACTAATGGCATTGCTGCTGGGCCTCCTTGTGTTGTTGGTAATTGGTATCGCCACTGGTCCGGTAGCATTCATGATCGGACTCGTAACGGCCACGATACCTGTTCC
>QHXL01000284.1:6859-8605 GCA_003222935.1 Acidobacteriota bacterium | reverse complement strand
CGGTATGAGTCTGAACCATTCTGGATGCTTGCGACTGCATTCGGATGGGGCGCACTCGTAGCGACGTTCTTCGCATTCCTACTGAACACAACCGGAGCCATAGCGGTCTACAACCTCTCCGGTAACGAAAAAGCCGCCGAACTCTACGCGCTGGTGATCTCGGCACCGATTGTTGAGGAGTCAGGAAAAGCTGCAATCTTGTTTATGTTCTTCTTTTTCAAGAAGGACGAGTTTGACGGAGTGCTCGACGGAATCGTTTATGGCGCTCTCGTAGCCCTGGGCTTTGCTATGACCGAGAACATTCAGTACTACGGCAAGGCAGCGCTGGGCGAGGAAGGCCAATTACCTCTCACATTCTTTTTGCGTGGAGCAATGGCGCCATTTTCACACCCACTCTTCACCTGCATGACTGGAATTGGATTAGGTCTTGCACGCCAAACGAGTAATCTCGCCGTAAAAATCTTAGCTCCTCTTGTCGGGTTCTTCATGGCGATCTGCATGCACAGCATCTGGAACGGTTCCGGAGCGATCGGGGGCGGCGGAGTCTTTTTGCTCACCTATCTTCTGGTGATGGTCCCGGCCTTTCTGATTGTGCTCGTCGTTATTGGTCTCGCTCTTCGACGAGAAGGTCAAGTGGTCCGACAGTTTCTCCTGTGTGATCTGGAGCGAGGCGTGATCACCAAGGAAGAGTATGCCCAACTCGGCTCAATCTTTGGTCGGATGGGAGCCTCTTTCAACGCACTCTCGAGTCGCGGTGTCGGTGGCTGGCGCACACGCATGCGCTTCAACCAAACTGCGAGTGAACTTGCGTTTCATCGATGTCGTGTTTCGCGAGGCCTTCATTCCTCCAGTGCGGACGTGCGTGGAATCGAGGAGGCGTACCTTCAAGCACTACAGTCACTGACAAATCACAGGTCGCGTTAGGCAGGCTAAGTAACGGGCTAGGTAATAAGACTCGCAGGCTTTCTCAATTCTGGCATATACTTGCGCAGCGGCTTCGCAAGGTCATTTCACTAGAGCTGACCAAGAGTGAGAATTCAACTTCTTCCAAGTACCTTTGACGGCCAGGGCCACGCAACCCTTGAGCAGCGTTTGACTTGTTTCTTAATCGACGACTGCGTAGCCGTTGACGCCGGTAGTATCGCGATTGCCCTCACTGCAGAACAAAGAGGCAAGGTCCAGGACATAATTGTCACGCACCCTCACATGGACCATATCGCAAGTCTCCCGATCTTCATTGACGATCTCTATCCCACGCTGAAACAGCCAATGCGAATACACGCAACGCCGGAAGTGATCGCACTTTTGGAACGCGATGTATTTAACTGGAATGTTTACCCGCGATTTTCGGATCTGAAAAATGACTATGGTCCAGTGATGGAGTATGTGCCCATTCCGACAAACAAAACTTTTTCAGTCGCCCACTTAAGTGTTAAGGCAGTTCCGGTTAATCATATTGTGCCGACTGTCGGTCTGTTGGTCAGCGATGGCAAGAGCAACATAGCATTCAGTTCTGACACCGCCGAGACCGATGAATTCTGGAACATTGTTAATGAGACAAAACATCTCGACGCACTTTTTATTGAAGCTTCGTTCCCGGACGAGTTGGCCCAACTCGCAGAAGTGTCGCGCCACTTCACGTCATCGTCACTTGACAAAGAACTCAAGAAACTCACACACAACGGAATGGACATACTCGCGGTACACCTCAAGCCCACCCATCGAGAAATAATAATCAAGCAACTC
>QHXL01000284.1:4248-6822 GCA_003222935.1 Acidobacteriota bacterium | reverse complement strand
CAGGGGAAGTTTATAACTGGTAGGTGTGGAGGAGGAGCCGGGCTGCGCGTTTAGGCGGGGTGCTCGAACTCACTCTCTTTGTGTTCTCCGTCTTTGTCGTGTAATGACACGCGCCCGCTAGGCAAGATTTCTTTGACGCGAAAAGTGCGATCGTCGCGGTCCCGTCCAGGCATTAGTTCCGCTCGAAACGTCACTGACATGCCTGGCCTGGCCCAAACGTTGCCGTCTTTCTGGCTTTTGGTACTCGTTCCCACGTTCTTCCTTCTCAAGTAAGCGCCGGCAGCGCCAAACGCTCCGGCGGCAATTACAAGACCACTAAGCCACCGCTTAGTACTTCGTTTCATATTAGTCGGACTATTCGCACAACGAGTCCAGCCGGGCCGTAATCGTCGGCAACCCGCTCAAAGCTCGATCAGCATTGATCTGCGTGTACTGGGACCATTCTGCTGGCACAGACGCCTCGGCAAATACCGCTTCAACTGGACACTCGGGGACACAAGCGTCGCAATCGATACAAGTCTCAGGGTTAATCACCAACATATCGTCGTCAAGATGAAAAGCTTCTACGGGGCAAACAAGCGCACAATCGGTGTAGCGGCAGTTCACACAGGGTTCAACCACGACGTAAGTCATCTCAGGTTCTGCTCCTTGGGCTAAAGAGTATTTTGACTTCGATTATCGTTTGGGCAAAAGCTTCGGTTTGTATACTAAACATAAAGCGCGAAGTTTTGAAAGACAAACCTTGGCGCTTCTTGGAAAAACACCACTCCAGATACCACACAAGCCTCAGCGACCACCGGCTTCATGCCGGTGGTGTCGAGACCTTTTGAAGTCCGACTGGTAGGTTGAAACTAAATAACCACCGGCATAAAGCCGGTGGCATCGAGGGGGGCCTAATTCGCGAGCTCAATTGATTCGCGGAATATTAATCAACTTTTACCAGTGTGCCGGTCAACTTGTTGGCGCCGATCGATCCGGTGAAAGACTTGCCGTCTTTGTTCATCAGGAAAAACCCACTACTCAACTGTCCGTTCGCGGACTTCAACTTGAAGCTCAAGGAATTCCCCACAAGCGTAGCGTCTTCGATGGACTCAACTCCATTGCCGGAGGCGGACTTTAAAGAACCAGTAATCCGATTAGCGATTTGCTGAAGCGTCAGCGTCGACGTTTTATCGGCACTTGCCACATTCCAAACTCCGGCGAAGAACGCCGCCGGGCGGGTGCCGTTCCATGGAGTTGCGACAGCTCCGGGCTTGTCCTGAGTCGAGCTCCCTGAAAACGATTGCTCCCCTTTGTTCATCGAAAACTCTCCGGTGCCTGTAAGGCCACCGTCTTGTATCCACTTGAAGCGCACGGTTGAGCCAGTTACCGTTCCCTCAATTTTGCCGTTGTATGGCGTATAAGTTCCGATGACCTTGTCATCGACCTGTTGGAGGCGTACTTCGAATCCAACCCCAACTATAACGGTCTTCCAGGTACCTGCGAACGATACCGTTTGATTAGAATCATCCGTCTTGGATTCTGATTCCGCGGATTTAGTCTCAGGAGTACCAGCGGGCGCTACGCTCACCGCACCATCCAACAGAACCCTGTAAGTACCCTGTCCACCACTGCTCCCATATTTAATTCCTTTGATTCGAAGTGTCATTGTCTGGCGCTGAGAAATTTGCGCGCTTTCGACGACTTGCTCGCTGCTACCATCCACGCCTTGAGCTAAAACGTTTGAAAGTACCGGTCTGGATTTGGCGTTGAACAGATCAAGATATGCGCCGGCATTAGTGCCAGCAGCTTTGACCTCAAAAGTGACAGTCAGTTTTCCTGGTCCAGCGGTGAACTGATAGAAGTACTCATCTTCACTTCCATCAAGTTGGTCGCTTACCTCTTTTGATTTTAGCGGAGTGGGATTGTCGACTTCTGCCCAAGAGCCGAACTGATTAAAGCAAACAGCAACAACATGGCGATAGCTAAGAATCTTGGGTATGTTCGCGCGGCGTTTCCGCGAAATCGGGCGGTCTTCATAATCTTCCTCCAAACTTAAATCCCAGGGCGGCGCCGATCCCGGCTCCTAGTTGTTGGGCACCCATTCCATATCGCGTGTCGACTGTAGATACCCGTTATTGGTGTTGTATACCTGGAAAGTCCAGTACCGATCAGAACCGGCGAGAGTCTCCTGCATCCTCGCAAAATCGCGACCTGGCTTCTGCAAGCGAATTTGCGTCGGCTCGCCTTTACGAAATCCGCGGTCCACCCAGGAACACTGTCCGGAGTTCAAGTTAGTGGGCTTTCTACTGCCGGATGGCTGCGCGCCCGCCATGAAGTTGATTGTTACCTTCACGCTCCGCCCGAGTGCGCCTGGACCAGCGGGCTCATCTTTAAAAGCCAATCCTCCACCGCGACAACGCAGTTCATAAGTTTGCGGCCCTGAAGGTGGTCGCTCTTGACCAAATGGCGAGCTCACTACGCCAAGAAAAAGGATTGCTACCCCGAGGAGGTAAAGAACGTAAGGTTGCGCCGAAATTGGATTGTTCATCACGATCGTGTCACCCTTCCATGCAATTTGAAATTTGGTTTTTG
>QHXL01000284.1:0-4224 GCA_003222935.1 Acidobacteriota bacterium | reverse complement strand
GGCCCGGTGCTGATATAGATCAGTTCGAAATTCACAATCCAAGCCACCTTCTTTTTAGTGACGCGGCTGTGCATGTTTATGTACTTGTGACCTGTGAACCCACGTTGATATCCGGCCGGCGGTGTTGACCGACTGCCGTTGAGCCATGGGTTTTTGATAAGCCAGGGATCATCATCTTCTTTGGGTAAAAGGTTGACGCCGCCCATTGTGGCGAGGATGTACAGATCTCTGTCTGTGGGCACTGGCAGGCTGTACCTGCAAACGTAATAGCCTTCCTCCTCGGTTTCTTCAAAAGGCGAATTAACCTGGTCTGTATAAGCGACGCTCTTTTGGCTATGTGCATCCAGGGCAGCAACGGAAAATACTCCGCAACGATGAGCGACCGGGTAATCATTGCCTGTCCCATTTGGCATCACGCCCATTTCTTTCTTCCAACGTATTTTCCCTTCGACAAAGTAGCCTTGCGCCCGGGCGTTCACTCTTACGAAAGCGATTAACAAAAGGACAGTGAATACCGGCAGCAAAATTCGTGTTGTTGTTTTCATCATTTTTCTGATGTCTCCCTCATACCCGCGCGTTAGTAGCGGGGCTCGGATCACTGACGCGGATTTACAATCTGCGTTTCCAGTCAATGTGCCGCATTAGCCTCGGCTGCGGGCCTAACGTCGTCGGGGGAAACCTGATTTGCCATCCGCGGGGCTGGAATACCATTTCACCTTTCCCGCGGGATTAACACTTGGGCCAGGTTTCGCCCACCAGATACGGACGCCCTCCAGGGGTATGGCCTTTATAAATGCCGGAACCCTGGTACCAGAAAATCTCGACTTCGAAATGATCGTTGTTACCGATCATCCTCTCAAACCGGCTACCGCACAGTGTTAGACATAATCCACGCCAGGTTGACGGCTCCCACACTTGTTCCCCGAGGTATGCCTGATAAAGTAAGAGTAGTTGTGAGTGTCGGAACGACCGTGATGACTAAAATAGACCTCAATCGCCTCTTTGCACGTGTACACGCCCGCCTTCGTATCTTTCGCGTTTTGGTATTCGATATCGCACTTCACGATATGGTTGTGTCCGGGAAATGCTCGGCCGCACCTCGTTGAGTAATGGAGGTAGTTTCCGTTCGACTCCTTCCGTATAGCCCTGGCAAAATCACGGGCCACTTCCTGAGCCTTATCCAAATCAATGTTATGCGCCTCGGCGCGTCGCGAAGACATGAGGGTCGCGCCGATCAGCAAGACGACGACACCAGCTAAAGTTTTTCTCAGCATCAGAAGCTCTCCTTATGTTCATTGGGCTCACGAACTACTTCGACTATTGGAGAGTGGTAAAGACCGGCAAAACGTATCGCGAAAATTTTTGGGGGTGCCTGTGCAGGCAGTCAGTACCGTAACGCGGTAGCGTCGGGTCCATCAGCATCGAGTCTGTCCGAGGCTTATCGACCCGACGCTACCGCGTTACGGTACTGACTGTTTATCCAGTGATTACGGCGGAAAGTACAGATCGCAGGTTTGATAGCAGAACGAAGAATTATCTCTTTTCAACACGAAAGAGTGACTTGCTCAAGTTGTCGACACTACCGTCTGGGCCAACACCTCTCAGCGTCAAAATGTAATCACCGCTTTCCAGCTTGTTGACCGGAACTGTGAAGACGAATCTAACACCAATGTTGCCGCGTATAGGCTTGACGTCTTTTTGGGTAAGGACTTCCGCGCCCGCCACAGTCTGCAGGGAGAGGTTGTAGCTGGCATAGTCGTCATCTTCATCTTTCAGACTAAGTTGCAGAAGAACTCGAGCAGTGCCTTGTGGAACTACAAGCGTCGGAGTGCTACTACTGTCGCCGCCTCTCACTCCGCCAGCTGCAAGAGCTAGCGATACAAAGGGCGGAGCACTTCTTGTCGGACTTGCTGTCGGCAGAGGTGTAGGTTGTGCAGTGCGGTCGGTGTCTCCCTGTCCGTTGTCAGCGGGTCCGCGTTCGTTTGCAATTTGTTGTGCTTCGCGCTCTCGTCGCTTCGCCTCTTGCGCGGCCTGAGCTAGCTCTCTCTCGTGTTTTCGTTGTCTTTCAACAAGAATCCAAACACTCGCCACCATAACCAACAGAAGCACCAGGGCAAATGCGAACCTCAATGTCGGTTTCTGGCCGAAAAATGCCAGACGTAACCTTTGCCAAATTGAAAGTCCTACAGGCGCGACCTCTTCAATGTGAGCGAGCTTGCTTGCCAAAGCGGCGGCGAACTTTACACGCTCTCTTCGCTCCGGGTGGGCCATGTACGACTGCGTGTCAGTCCTATCAACCCTTCGCCTCTCACTTCTTTTGATAATCGTCCGCGCACGTAATCGTCCACCAACTCGTTTTCGATCTTCAACATTTGATCGAAGAACTGCGGGTCAGTGAAATACTCTTTTTCTAAAACAGACTGCTCCGACTCGGACAATTCTCCGAGCAGGTAGCGCGTCATCATTTGTTCCGACTCTTTCATCAATTTCGTCTGCGTCTGGTCTGAGCCTGCAAAGACCTCACTGTTCAGTGGCAAAAACGCGCATTGATATCGACGATTTCTTTCTTAGACATTTAATTACGCATTGCTCGAGCTTATCCCGGACGCGTTGTGCGCGATTCGCAAGCGCGTCTCGCCGCAATCCCAGGCGCTCGGCCAAAGCTTGCCGGCGATTGGTGCGCATGCTTTTTTCGTCCTGGTAATACTCGGTGATTAGTTCGCGGCTCTCAGGTGGAAGGACACCCAGACAATCTTCCAGGCAAGTCAGCCATTGCTCTTTCTCTGCGGTCTTTTCGGTGGAATCGGGTGCGGCTTCAAGCTTTACTTCGTCGAGGGGTGCGCGACGACTGTGAGGCCCCTTCAGTGCTTCGAGGTAAACCAACCGAGCCACCTCATGGCAATATCCGCCGATGCTTCGGATCTCAACTCCTTCACTGAGCTTCCTGGCGATGCGATTAAAAGTCTCGTCCGTTTGTTCTTCAGGAAATGGTGCTCCGCGCCACTGAAAGAACCTGATTAGCGTGCGCCGCAAGTCTTCATACTTTTCACCGGCTTGTTCTCGATCATCTCCGAGGCGATCCAACAGCTTCGCAAAGGCATCGGCAGTCAGCGCGGATTCCATCTATCCTCTCTGCTCCCTGTTAGCCCATGCGTGCCTGGCAATCATTCAATTATCTCCATTCGCCCTGGAGCACGAACGCGCCCCAGTAGTAAGGCGATTGCCAGTGTCTATTTTTGAGCATCTCGATCTGCGCCGCTCTGAGTGCCGCCGCCGGCGGCAGTTTGTCCTGGAACACTCCTCTATAAAACCGCTTCATCAACTCGGCGGTCGCAGCATCATCAACCTGCCACAAGCTAGCCATCACGCGCGGTACTCCCGCATACATGAAGCCGCGTGTCAGTCCTATCAACCCTTCGCCTCTCACTTCTTTTCCGAGGCCAGTCTGACAGGCGCTTAGAACGACCAGGTCGGCGTTGAGCCGCAGATTATAAATCTCATGGAGTCGCAGAAATCCTTCTTGCGGCTGCCCCGCTTCATCAATCAGCGAGAGTACTAGACCAGACAACTCCGGGTGTCGGCTATCTAACAGGCCATGCGTACTGAAATGAATGACTCGATACTTGCCAAGTTCGTCGCTCATCGCCAGACCACGGTTAGCACGGAAATCCAGCGCTTTCAAATCAGACTGCCCCGGCGTGACCGATAGGATCGCTTCCGCTTCGTCACGGCTGAACAGCAAGCGACGTAGGTTGAACCCCTCATCAATACCCCTGACACCACTGACACTTCTGAGCGCGCGTTTGAGTTGCGATGAAGTTGCCGCAGAGCTTCGGTTAGTTGGCGAAAGTTGCTTCTGTGTAGTGCTGGAACTCCTGGTTGAAGCAATACTCAGTTTGACGCGCGCATCATCCGGTTCAAAGACCGGGTCAGCCAACACGGCGACCATCCGGGCCGCAGGCCCGCGACCGGCCAACTCCCGACGCAGTACTGCCAGGACAGAGGCCGAGGGGAGACTCACGATTTCATGGTCAATTATCAAAGGCTTGGACGCGGATCGTTTGGCTGACGCCAACGCTTGAGGCAACGTTTGAGGCAACGTTTGAGGCGTGGGCAGCACAGCGAATGGAAGATATTGCAAGGCCCCGTCAGCCACGATTAGTAAGCGCTTGGTACCAAGGCGCGCGGCCACAGGCTCGAGCAGCATGTTGCTTAAAATGTTTG
>QHXL01000283.1:24100-28357 GCA_003222935.1 Acidobacteriota bacterium | reverse complement strand
GTTGGTAATCATGCTCCGGGCGCAAACGATCCCGGACTCGAAGATAGGCATCCGCATGTCCGGCACGTTCAATCTCGCCAAATCATCTGATGGAGTTTCTTATCGCCTGTTTGAGAAGGCGGAAATCAACAGTCTGGGCGCTTTCTATCGGGCCAAGATGTTTCCCTCGGAACCGCTCGTTCCCAATATGGGGAGCTTCGCGCCAAACACCAGGCAGGCCCGAGTGATCATTCTGTTGCACGAACTCGCACACCTGATCAAAGGCGCCGATGGAACGTGGCTCATCCCGGACGATGGACACAGTGCGGCTTTGAGTCGAACGAATACTGGGACGATAGAAGCAGTTTGCGGCGAACAAATTCGAGGCTTGTGAACGACGTGAGTTCATCAATCAGTAAATTCAAGCGAGATCGCATGAGAGAGTTACCGTCAGTACGCACGGGTGCAGAAGGAGTCATCAACGGAAAGAAAATTAAGTCGCTGCAAGAGTTAGTCCGCGAGTTACAGAACCAACTTGAATCGATCACTGATTCACCGTACCCCCTTGAGGATGGTCTCGACTTTTATGAAGAGGTTAGCCGTTTTGAGATCCAACTAATCAGGCAAGCACTCAAAGCAGCAGACGGTCACCAAGGTCACGCCGCCAAGCTATTGCGCCTCAACAATCAAACACTGAATGTGATGATTAAGCGTTATGGGCTGATGTCGTAAGTTAATTGCCGATGTCCGATATGCTTTAGCTTATCGTGATTCGAATTATGGGCGCAATCGCCTCTAATGTCCGACGAACTTCAGTTTGTCGATCTATCGCTAGTTGGGATCACGACAAGCTAATGAGCCTCTTGTAAAACTCTTCGACACGTAGCGTCGGCTGAGTCTAGACCGGCTTCTCAAAGCCGGGAGATAAGGAGACAGAAGCGCGTCGCTTAGCGACGCATGATTTTAGGGAAACGGGTCCCGGATATTGGGAGGCGTCCATCTTGCGACAGTGTGCTTCTCAATATAAGCCTTCGTCATAAGCCTTCGTCCGGCGATTCACGCGTCACTACGTGACGCCGCAGCAACCGACCGACGTTCCCGGCTTTGAAAAGCCGGTCTAAACTCAGCCCGACGCTACGCGTCGAAGAGTTTTGCAAGAGGCTCTAAAGCATATCGCACATTCGGCAGCGGGCAACATGATCACTGTTGACTAGCAATCAACCTTTTCCGAGCCTCGACAGCTTCGGGTGAACGTGGATAGCGACGGATGATCTCGCGCCAGGCTGCACCGTCATAGACGAGTTGACCCGACGGCTGATCGAAATCAAAAACAACACCTTGTCGGTTGTATCGATCGAGACCTACGTAATTAAGAAAGTAACTTGATGAAGCGCCGAACTTAATTTCGCCAATTCGTCGATCTGCGTCACGTGTGAGTTTCACTGCTGCGGATGCGGCAGCGTCGCCCAACAGCAATAAGACCTCAGGTCGCAGGGATGAACGCGGAAAATGATCGAGAAAGATCCTTGCGCGAACGATCCGATCAAAGTCGGTCGAACTCTTAGTCAACCAGACCAGACGTTCGTCATCGCCAATGCGAGACGGCGAGACGACCGCCTCACGTTGAAGCCAACCTTTGGTTCGACTTGTTACATTGACTGAAAAGAAAACAATTCCGTCACGACTTGTCCGCACACCTTTGATGGCGACCAGCCGGCCACGTCCCAGTCGACGCACAAGTTTCCCCGTTAGCTCAGGCGTTGCTCGCAATGCTGATAGTCGCTCGTCGACAACAATTGCAACACGGCCGCCTGGAGGAATTTTTTGTTTTTGAGCTGAGGCGTTCGAGAGTGAAGTGAGAATTAAACAAACTGATACTAAGTGAAAAGTGATTCGGTGAGGATTCACTGGTTTGCTCCTTTCAAAGTGAGGTGTCCGATATGCTTCTTAGTGTCCGATATGCTTTAGCTTGTCGCGACCTGGTTCAGTGCCGTCTCAACTCTAATCAGAATCAACGACAAGCTAAAGCATATCGGACATTCAAAAATCGAACATTCAGGACACGTTAGCGATTCTTTGTGCGAATTGAGCGTGATGAAAATGGCAGATAGCTACTGCCAGAGCGTCCGCCGCATCGTGAGGTGCGGGGACAGTCTTTAACGATAGTAAGAGTCGCACCATTTCCTGTACCTGATGCTTCTCGGCATTTCCGTAGCCGACAACTGTCTGCTTAATGAGGCGCGGTGAGTACTCGTGAATATCGAGCGCGGCTCTTTCAGCTACCAACAACACAACCCCACGAACCTGGCCCAACTTCATACTTACTTTCACATTTGTCGCGAGGAATGCATCTTCGAGTGCACAGACTGCCGGTTCATGCTTTGCGATCACTTCCTCAATTCCAGTGCACATCTTTAACAACCGCGTCGCAAACTTCAGAGTTGACGACGCTTTGATGGAGCCATAATCAACGAGTGAATACTTTCTCCCATCGCCTTCCACGACGCCCCATCCAGTTGTTTGACTGCCAGGATCGATTCCTAGTACTCGCATCGGGCCGGAGTATAACACTGCCCCACCGAATGTGGTTCGACCGCTTTTAGTCTGAACATTAGCCAGCTCACCTTTAAACCATATCAGCCAAACATGTTATTCTGACTTTCACCCTTTCGCCCCCTGGAAAAACTTTAAGAACGGTTCCATAGTTATCGATGGGCCGTTCAACAAACTACGTTCACCGTCGATGATCAAATCAATCTTTCCCGGCCTGTTCAACTCAACAAATGGCGAGGCCGAGAGTCCACTTCGCGCTGAGATCTATAGCGTTGAACGACTTGAACAATACGCACAAAAACTCGCCGCTGAACATCAGACAGTCATCAGGAAAGGTCGCGCGGAACTACTGCCGCAGCTCGAAGCTAACGCCCGCCAGCTCGAAAATGCATACCGGTTGCTGGTCGCCGCAGTCAGTAATGGCAGCGCTATCTCACCTGCTGCCGAGTGGCTGATCGACAACTACCACATCGTAGAAGAACAGCTGCGTGAAATTAGGGAAGATCTTCCTAAAGGCTACTATCACGAACTACCAAAGCTTGCGAACGGTCCCCTTGCCGACTACCCGCGAATTTATGTCATAGCTCTTGAACTAATCTCCCACATCGACTCGCGACTCGACACCAACACACTGCGTCGTTTCATCGCTGCTTATCAGACTGTCGCTCCCCTTTCCATTGGAGAACTGTGGGCCGTAGCTATCACCCTTCGCCTGGCGCTGGTCGAGAACTTAACGAGACTTTCCATAGCGATCAGGAGAGCACGTAACGAGCGCGAAGAGGCCGACAAACTAGCCGACAAGATTCTCGAACTCGCGTCACTGCAACCGAATTCCATCATGACGCTCGTCCAGAGCAGGCTGGGCAAACGAGAAAAGTTATCGCAAACGCTGATTGTCCAACTTATTCAGCGACTGCGAGAGCAACATCCGTCTGTAACACCCGTTATGGATTGGATTGAACAGGAGCTGGAGAGCCCGGGAACGACTATCGAGCAAGTTATTCACCTGGAGCATCAGCGGCAGGCATCTGCGCAGGTGACCGTCGGAAACATCATCACCAGCATGCGCCTGCTCTCAACGCTCGACTGGCGTGACTTCTTTGAATCGGTCAGCCTCATTGAACCGCTGCTTGGACAGGACCCGGCGAATGCATATTCTCGAATGGAGTTTGCCTCGCGAGATCGTTATCGCCACGTGATTGAAAAAATTAGCAAGCGCACTCAGTCAAGCGAGATCGAAATTTCGAAGACTGTTATTGAGCTTGCAACCAAAGCCTCCAACTCGCCTCAAAACCACGTCGGCTACTACTTAATCGATGCAGGCCTGGACCAGTTGGAGTCGCACTTCGGCTACAAACCCCGAACCAGGGAACGCCTCCGCCGTTTTTTCTATCGTCACGCAACGGCTTCATATCTCGGCGCACTCTCTTTACTGATCATGTTGGTGCTGTTGCTCATCATCGCCTTCATGACCAGGTACACTCATGATGTTTGGATCCTCGTTGTCGCAACTTTGCTGGCACTAATTCCTGCGAGTGAGATTGCTCTCACGCTACTGAACTGGGACGTCACTCATTTCTTTCCACCCCATCTCCTTTCGAAGATGGACACAGCGAAAGGCATTCCTGAAGAGAGCGACACTTTCGTCGTTGTGCCAACACTATTTTTGGCTGAGCAGCAGGTCCAGCAACTCGTCGAACGTCTCGAAGTACATTTTCTTGCCAA
>QHXL01000283.1:23590-24081 GCA_003222935.1 Acidobacteriota bacterium | reverse complement strand
TTCAACCGAACAGGAAACACCCACGGACTCGGCCCTGTTATCAACAGCGCAGAGCGGTATCGACGAGTTGAATCGACGTTATGGCGGTAATCGTTTTCACCTGTTCCATCGCCGGCGCATCTGGAATGCGAGCGAAGAAAAGTGGATGGGCTGGGAAAGAAAACGAGGAAAGCTGGAAGAGTTCAATCGATTACTCCGTGGCTCTGTTAATACTTCATTCATTGTCCGTACTGCCGACAATGAGTTTCTGCGAAAGATTCGCTACGTCATCACTCTCGACTCTGATACGCAATTGCCACGCGACACAGCGCGACGACTGATCGGCGTAGCAACTCATCCACTCAACCGTCCGAGCATCGACAAACTTGTAAATCGAGTCACGTATGGTTACGGCATTCTTCAACCACGAGTCAGCATTTCACTCGAAAGCGCGTCGCGTTCCGGTTTTGTGAAAATCTTTTCGGGAAACACCGGAATCGATCCTTACACGA
>QHXL01000283.1:19400-23507 GCA_003222935.1 Acidobacteriota bacterium | reverse complement strand
GTCGATGCTTTTCAACAAACTCTTGACGGCCGCGTCCCCGAGAATGCACTGCTGAGTCACGATCTTTTTGAATCGCTATTCGCGCGCGCGGCTCTGATAACCGAAATCGAACTGCTCGACGATTACCCGTCGTCCTACAGCGCGTACGCTAAACGACAGCATCGTTGGGCACGTGGCGACTGGCAACTGCTGCGCTGGTTATTTACCAAAGCACCAGGCGGGGATGGCCAGAAGGTTCCGAATACTTTACCACTGGTTTCGCAATGGAAGGTTTTCGATAACCTGCGCCGCAGCCTGGTAGCGCCGTCGCTGTTTATTTGGATTGTCGCTTCCTGTGTGTTGTTCCCTGGTTCAGCATTGGGTTGGAGCTTGCTGGCGCTGGTGACGCTCGCGTTGCCGGTTTACCTGCACGTGACATCCGGTCTTTTAACTCACCCACGCGGTATCCCCTGGACGAGTCACTTCTGGAGTATTTGGGGCGACTTTCGCACCAGCACCGCGCAGTTTGTTCTGACACTTGTCTTGCTACCTCACCAGGCATACCTGATGGCCGATGCGATCGTTCGCACGCTGTATCGCCAGTTCATTTCTCGGAAGAAATTGCTCCAGTGGGTCTCAGCGGCTGAAACTGAAAGGTCTTCCCGCCAGGACTTCGCATCGTTCGTCGTCTTCATGCTGCCCGCAGTGCTATTGGCGATCGCTGCACTGCTACTCACCGTTTTCCTAAAGCCACTCGCCGTGCCTGTAATTGCAGTCCCGGCCCTTCTTTGGGTTCTTTCTCCGCTAATTGCTTATCTCGTTAGCAAGCCAATTATTCCCAAGCGGAAACTTCTTTCAGGCGAGGATGTACAGTTTGCACGATCGATAGCTCGTCGCATCTGGCGTTTCTTCGAAACCTTTGTGGGCCTCGAGGACAACTGGCTCCCGCCGGATAATTTTCAGGAAGACCCGCATCCGGTCATCGCACACCGGACGTCACCAACAAATATCGGTCTACTCCTACTCGCGACTGCAACCGCACGCGACCTGGGCTATATCAGCACTCTCGAAACAGTAGAGCGGCAGGAGTTGACCTTCGCCACACTCGCCAAACTATCTCGATTGCACGGTCACTTCTTCAACTGGTACGACACGAAGACTCTCGAAGCATTGCTGCCCCAGTACATTTCGACAGTCGACAGTGGGAACCTCGCGGGACACTTGATCGGAGTCAAACAAACGAACATCGAAATACCTGAGCTCCAGTTGTTTGACGATCGGATCGTTCCGGGTTTAGCAGACACTATTAACCAGCTCGCTATCGAGGCCGAGCAACTTGGTCACATCCGACAGCGCACTGAAGTAGTAACTGTCCGGCTCCTCCAGGATGAGATTGAGGCGTGCAAACAGCTTCTGGTAAACAAACCCGCCGAGGACTTGTCGAGCTGGGTGATGTTGATCGACTCACTCAATCGAAGAATCGCGGAAATTGACGACATCGTTAATGCGCTGGCACACGAACACGGTGAACTAAATTTCAAAGAACTCCTCTGGTGGGTTGGCGCCCTGCAGCATCAGGCGGCCAGCTGGAAACGCGATATAGACGCGCTTTGCAGTTGGAGCCGACTATTGCCTTTGCTCAAGCAAGAATCAGAATCCACTTCAAAGACGTGGGAACAGTTGATCCAGATGCTCGACTCACCTCCCACGCTCGCTGAAGTCCCGAGGATCTGTGACAACGCTTTGGTCCAACTCGCTGTGCTGCAACAAACCCAGTCGAACGATCCGTCTCGCGAGTTAATTGCGAGACTCACTCGATCGCTCGAACAATCGTCGAGTGCAGCCGGCGATTTGTTGACGCGTTTAAGCCGGCTCGCGCGTACCTGCCATCAAATTGTCGAAGAAATGGACTTCGCATTCCTCTTTGATGAAGAACGTAAGTTGTTTCCCATTGGTTACAACGTCAATACATCACGTCCTGACAACTCTTATTACGATCTGCTGGCTTCGGAAGCGCGACTGGCAAGTTTCGTTGCAATCGCGAAAGGTGACGTACCGCAGGAGCACTGGTTCCGCCTCGGTCGTCCACTGGCAAAAGTCGACGGCGGACGGGCGTTAATATCCTGGACAGGCACGATGTTCGAATACCTCATGCCGCTACTGGTAATGCGCAATTATCCAGGCACTCTCTTGAACGAGACTTACACCTCGGTTATCAGACGACAGATTGAATATGGCGCTGAACGTGGCGTGCCGTGGGGCATCTCAGAAGCTGCTTACAACGTTCGCGATCTACAACTGAATTATCAGTATGGTCCTTTCGGTGTGCCCGGGCTCGGGTTAAAGCGCGGCTTAATTCAAGATCTCGTGGTCGCTCCCTACGCGACGATGTTAGCTGCTGAAATCGAGCCCAATGCCGCAGTACGAAACTTGCGAAGACTCCAGGAGGAAGGAGCACTGGGTCGTTACGGCTACTACGAGTCGATCGACTACACCGCTGAGCGTCTCCCCCAGGATCAGGATCATTCAGTGATCCGAACCTTCATGGCTCATCACCAGGGGATGAGTCTGGTGTCTCTGCTAAATGTCTTGCTTGGAGATCGCATGGAGGAACGCTTTCACTCCGATCCTGCGGTCCAGGCAACCGAGTTGATACTGCAAGAGCGTATTCCCGTCGGAGTAGCCGCCGCGCACCCGCGCGCTGAAGAAGTGCTGACTGGTCGAGTGGTCCAAACACTTCCGGGAATGATTTCGAGAATTTACGACAGCGCCAACTACGGCACACCGCGAACTCAGCTACTTTCAAACGGCACTTACACCGTGATGATCACGACCGCTGGCTCCGGGTACTCGCAGTGTGGCGAAGACGGAGTGACGCGTTGGCGCGAAGACGTCACTCGCGACAACTACGGTGCTTTCATTTACCTGCGCGACGTACGAAGTGGCGAAGTCTGGTCTGCCGGCGAGCAACCGATGCGCAAGAAAGCCCTCGCCTATCGCGTGGCATTTTCGGAGGACAAGGCAGATTTCCGTCGCGTCGACTCCGGAATCAGCACGCGAATGGAAGTTGTGGTGTCTGCCGAGGACAACGCAGAGATTCGACGAATCTCACTGACCAACAATTCTTCGCGGGCCCGGGAGATTGAACTGACGAGCTACGCGGAAGTCGTACTTGCATCTCCCCAGGCAGATGCAGCTCATCCTGCCTTTAGCAATCTATTTATCGAGACCGAGTTCATATCCGGCGAAAACGCTCTGCTTGCGCACCGCAGGGTTCGATCCAGCGACGAAGAGCCGATCTGGGGTGTTCACGTTGTGGTCGCGGATGGCGAAACTGTCGGCGCAGTCCAGTACGAAACTGATCGTGGTCGATTTCTTGGTCGAGGTCGGACGACCGCCCACCCGATCGCCGTGATGGAAGACCGGCCGTTATCAAACTCGACGGGAGCGGTGCTCGATCCGGTTTTCAGCTTGCGCCGCCGAATGAGAATTGAACCGAATCAAACTGTGTATTGTTCGTTTGCCACCGCGGTCGCCAGGTCGCGCGAAGAAGCGCTTGCACTCGCCGATAAGTATCACGACCCAAATATCTTTGAACGCGAACAACGATTGGCATGGACCAAGGCTCAGGTGGAGATGAGTCATCTGAAAGTGGAGCCTGAAGAAGCGCATCTGTTCCAACGCCTTGCCTCGCGGATCGTTTATTCGGACCCCTCGCTGCGACCTGGTTCGCACGTCCTGTCACTAAACACAAGGGCTCAATCGGGTCTGTGGGCACATGGTATCAGCGGCGATCTTCCAATCGTCGTAGCTCGCATCGATAAGAGCAGCGACATGCTGACTGTGCGCAAGTTGATTCGTTGCCATGAGTACCTGCACTTTAAAGGGCTGAAAGTTGATTTTGTGATTCTCAACGACAGTCCAACTGACTATCAACAAGAACTCCACCGCGAATTGGAGACAGTGATTCGTACGGCCGGCTTCCAAAGTCTGCAAGACAAGCCGGGCGGAATTTATCTACGCCGGTCGGATCAGATGTCGGAAGCGGATAGGATTCTGCTTCATGCTGTCGCGCGTGTGGTGATTGTCGGGGACCGTGGGTCTCTCGAGGATCAACTCGAAAGGCGA
>QHXL01000283.1:8998-19284 GCA_003222935.1 Acidobacteriota bacterium | reverse complement strand
TGGTCGTGAGTACGTAACTGTGCTCGGAGAAGATCAGTGGACTCCCCTGCCCTGGATCAACGTAATCGGCAACAAAAAAGACTTCGGGTTTCAGGTCACTGAAACTGGCGGCGGCTATACCTGGTCGATCAACAGTCGGGAAAATCGACTAACACCATGGTCCAACGACGCTATTAGCGATCCATCAAGCGAAGTGATCTATCTGCGTGATGAGGATTCGGGCAGTGTTTGGACTACTACTGCACTTCCAATTCGCGAAAGGGAGCCTTACTTAATTCGCCACGGCCAGGGTTACAGCGTTTTCGAACATACGAGTCATGGAATTGCGCAGGAACTTCTCGTTTTTGCGCCACTCGAGTCGGAAGTAAAAGTATCGCTGCTGCGGCTTCGGAATCGCACCGGTCGCAAGCGAAAGCTCACGCTGACGCTGTACAACGAGATGGTGCTTGGCGTGTTGCGTCACCAGTCAGCTCCATATGTGATCACCGAAATCGACAAATCACTTTCGGCGATTTTTGCTCACAATCCATTCAACAATGAGTTCGCCAATCGCGTCGCATTTGTTTCCACCAGCGAGTCGTTATCGAGTGCGACGTGCGATCGGAAACAGTTCATCGGTCGCAACGGTTCACTGGATAAGCCAGCGGCGCTTCGTCGTGTCAGCCTGGCGAATCGCGATGGGGCCGGGCTTGATCCATGTGCGGCGTTGCAGATTCAAATCGAACTTGAGCCAAACGAAGCGCGTGAAGTTGCTTTTTTTATAGGACAGGCAGAATCGAAAGACGCAGCACGTCAACTGGTGGAACAGTTTCGTCAGTTGGGTAGTGTCAATGCTGCATTTGAGCAGGTGCTGTCACATTGGGATCAAGTGCTGGGTGCCGTCGAAGTAAAAACGCCTGACGCGGCCCTGGACATAATGCTCAATCGTTGGTTGCTCTACCAAAGCTTATCGTGTCGCGTTTGGGCTCGAACAGCGTTCTACCAATCCGGCGGCGCTTTTGGATTTCGCGTAAAGTCACGCGCGACCAAATCATTGTGGCTGCGCATCACCAGTTCAAGGAGGGCGACGTACAACACTGGTGGCATCCGCCAAGCGGTCGAGGCGTTCGCACTCGAATATCTGACGATCTGTTGTGGCTTCCTTTTGTTACCGGTTTCTACATTGATGTGACCGGCGACGCTTCGGTTTTAGACGATGTAGTCTCTTTTATCGAACAGCCTCTACTCGAGCCAGGCCAGCATGACGTCTACATGGAACCCGCGGTCTCCAGTGAACAAGCAGACATCTACGAACATTGTTGTCGCGCCATCGATCGCAGTCTCGCCGTCGGACGTCACGGTTTGCCTTTGATGGGCGCCGGCGATTGGAACGATGGAATGAATCGAGTGGGCCATCTGGGGATGGGTGAAAGCGTCTGGCTAGGTTGGTTTTTGTATACAGCCATCTCTGCTTTTTTGCCGTTCGTGGAACGAAGAAAAGAGACTCAGCGCAGTGAACGTTATCGGCAGCACCTGACAGATTTGAAGAAAAGTCTTGAAGAGAAAGGCTGGGATGGCGATTGGTATCGGCGCGCTTATTTCGACGATGGAACGCCGCTGGGTTCCGCGCAAAATGAAGAATGTCGAATCGACTCGATTGCGCAGTCGTGGTCTGTGATATCCGGCGCATCCGACCAGTATCGAATGACGCGAGCCATGGCCGCGGTTGAGGAGTACTTGATTCGCCGCGGTGATGGACTGGTGATTCTGTTTACTCCACCGTTTGATAAGGGTCGACTCGATCCCGGTTACATCAAAGGCTACGTACCCGGTGTTCGCGAGAATGGCGGACAATACACTCATGCGGCGATCTGGACTTTGATTGCGTACTCGATGTTGGGCGACGGCGAACGAGCTGGTGAATTGTTCTCACTGCTAAATCCAATCAACCACTCATCAACCCGCGCGGGTTTGCACAAATACAAAGTTGAACCGTACGTCGCGGTTGGTGACGTCTACGCGGTCCCGCCACATACCGGAAGAGGTGGGTGGACCTGGTACACGGGTTCAGCAGGTTGGATGTATCGCGCCGGCCTGGAATCGATTCTTGGATTCAAGCTACAAGCCGATCGTTTGCAGATCGATCCGTGTATACCGCGTTGGTGGCGCGAGTTTGAAATCACTTACCGGCGAAACCGTGCTGTGTACCACATTAAAGTGGAGAATCCGTTCGGAATAAATCGAGGGATCAGCACTATCGAGTTGGATGGCGTTGCAGTAGATGGAGATGAGATTCTGCTGTCGGACGACCGATGAAGCAGATAACACAGCCAAAATGTCCGATATGCTTTAGCTTGTCGTGACTTGAAAATAGTGTCGTCTCACCTGTAACCAGAGCACGACAACTAAAGCTCCTCTCGCAAAAAAACAGGTTAGTCAGCCGCAGATAAACGCAGAAAGACGCAGATCACAAAGAGTCAAAAACAGCTGACTGTTTCTTATTCTGATCTGCGTCTTTCTGCGTTTATCTGCGGCTGACTACGTTACTTTTGCATGAGGTTCCAAAGTATATCGCGCATTGATATCACGCAGCGGCCATGTCGGCTTCGCTGATGTCGAAGTTGGCTGAAACCTTCTGTACGTCGTCGTGATCCTCGAGCGCTTCCATCAGCTTCAACATCTGTCGTGCGTCAGAACCTTCCAGCTTGATGTAAGTTTGCGGGATCATGCCAACTTCCGCGGCCTGGGGCTCAATTCCAGCAGCCTTAACTGCAGACACAACTGCATCGAAAGCTTCGGGCGAGGTTAGTATTTCGAAGTTGTCTTCATCGTCGCGCAGGTCGTCGGCGCCGGCTTCAATCGCCAACTCAAACAACTCTTCTTCCGACTTCGCCGCCTTGTCGACAACGATGTAGCCCTTCTTATCGAACAACCAACCGACTGAACCACTCTCACCGAGGTTGCCGCCATTCTTCGAGAAGATGTGCCGAATCTCCGCGACGGTACGATTCCGGTTGTCAGTCATCGACTCAATTAACAAGGCAACGCCGCCTGGACCGTACCCTTCGTACGTGATCTCATCGTAGTTAACACCTTCCTCTTCACCGGTTCCCTTTCGCACAGCGCGATCGATCGTGTCGTTTGGCATGTTGCCAGCCTTGGCATCAAGGATGGCTTTGCGTAGGCGCGCGTTACCATCGGGATCGCCCCCACCGGTTCGAGCAGCAACGGTTATTTCCTTAATAAACTTTGTAAACAGTTTCCCGCGCTTGGCATCGAGCGCGCCCTTCTTGTGCTTAATACTATGCCACTTCGAATGTCCCGACATTGAGTTCGTTCCTTTTGGAATAAGACTGTGGGTAGATTTTGGAATATACCACAACACTTCGGAGACAATCATCCGCTCTCTACAGTTCGATCTCCCGCTATTTAGAGTCACGACAAGCTAAAGAGCCTCTTGCAAAACTCTCATTCTCCCCGTGCTTTAGCTCGGGGTACAGGTGCCGCTTAAATCCAGGGAACCGTTTCAACGGTTCGACATTCCTGGCGACTGACGTGGAGCGCGACAGGATGAAAGGTTCGAAATGCTAAATTGGCTCACGGCGGCAAACCGTTGAAACGGTTACTTCACTGCATGAGCTCCGCCGCACCCCGAGCTAAAGCACGGGGAGAATGAGAGTTTTGCAAAGCATATCGGACGTTGTGTAACCCGTTCCCAACTTGCACTAGCTGAGGGAAATTCAATTGGTAATCGGCAATTGGCAATCGGAAATTACCAATCGAGCACAGACTATTTCAATTGTTCGTATTCTTTCTTCGCATTGATAAGGGGCAGAAGATCAGGGTCCGCATCTTTCCAGAGCGCTAGCAGGTCCTGGTACTCTTTGCGGGCCTTAGCTGTATCTCCCATTTTGACGTAAGCACGAGCCAGGCTGAGACGTGTAAGTGGACGCACTGTCGAGAACGTATCAACGCCTCGCCGCGCTAAGATCTTTTGAAACTCAGTTACCGCCTCGGCTGTCATTCCCTGTTGTAAATAGGCTAAGCCCCGCAAAAAGACATTGCCAATGCCTCCCGCAAAACCGAAATCAAAACGACGCGTTGGTTCGAGTAACTGCACCGCACCCGCTCCGTTACCCCGATTAAGTTCTAACTCTGCTTTCATCGAAGGCACCAACAGACTTACCGCGAAAGTGTCCAGGGGATAGGTTTTCACAATTTCATCTATGATCGACTGGGCTTGCGCGACATCGTTGCATATTGTTGCAACAGCTCCGGCGGCAGACAAACTTATTCGACCTCGACTAAGTGCTAATCCGGCCGCGGCATTCTGTTTCGCTTGCGGACATTTTCCCAGTATTGCCTGCTTGATCCCCAACTCAACAGATGCCTGGGCCGCATTCTCAAAACGCTCCTGGCTTTTGAATCCATCACGCGCACGCTGTTGAATCCCTTCGGCTTCTTTTAACTTTCCCTGAGACGCGCTCGCTGCGGCAACTAAATTGAGAAAGTCGAACTCCCCCGGCTTCCCCTTTACGGCGTTAAACTGAGCCTCCATTCCCGCCTTATCACCGCGCAGAAAAGCGAGACTATATCGGTCGAAATTGATTGCGCCATTTTCCGGGTTGATCTTAGCGAATTCGTTGATCGCCTGTTCAGCCTCGTCAAACCGATCTTGTGCCATGAAGGAACCTACCAGGTTGGATCTTGCGCTCGGGTTGGTGGGACTCAACTCCATTGAGCGTTGGGCTTCCTTTTGTGCTTCTTCAAAACGGCCCAGGCTGAGATAGCTCAAGGCCAGGTTGTTATGAGGGATGTAATCGTTTGGATATTGGCTGGCCCAGGTCTGTAGCACTTCAACCCTTTTATCGAATTCACCTGTCACGTAGCTGTAATACTTCTCCATGATGTACAGCTTTTCTCTCTCGCTGACGCGGTCGCGAAGGGCGAAAGCCTTTTCGACGTATTCCTTGGCCGACTCAACCTGATCAGTGTTGCCAAAAAAGACCGCAATCCTGGCATAGGCCATGGCGAAGTTCGGATCCAACTCAGTCGCTCGCTTGTAATGATTTAGCGACTCCGCAAGGCGCCCTTTGTTCCGTTCCTCATTTCCCATTGAGAACGCCTTAAGCGCTTCAAGTGATGAAGTCGTCGCCTGCTCAATTGCGACGTCGTATTTCTTAATTGAATTAAGCGACTCACCAAGTTTCTGGCGCAGGTTCGAGGTCGCTGTGCCAAGTGCGGAAAGGACTTTTTCTTTTTGCTCGGCCTCGATCTGCTCGCGCGCAATCGGATCGCCAGTGTGCGCGTTGATAGCTTCGAGGGTTATGACGTAATGACTGCCCAGACTGGCAATCGATCCAGTCAACAACGCCTTGATTCCCTGTCGTTCACAAATCTCTCGACCAATGTCTCGCGTAATTCGATCCTCAGGCGATTTACCCATAAAGCGCAGCGTCTCTCGAACTCTGTCTTCAGGATAAATGTTCAGGAACGGCGTCTGACCAAGTTGAACTGACAGGGCCTGCTTCAGAGTGCCATCAAAGACTGGCTCTCCCGTACTGTTGGTGAAGTCTGTTAGCAGTATCGTGTCTTTGTCTGTGAAGGTCGGCTTTCGATGCGTGTAGAAATAAGCACCCAGACTTACGCCGGCGATAAGCACTAGGGCAACCAAGATCGCAGCAACCTTATGCCGTTGAATTCCCGTGGCGATGTACTCGGCACTCGAAACGTGCGAGACCGTTTTCTCAATAGTCGGCGTAACCTTTTCTTGAATGGTAGGGGCTGAGGGAGAACTAATCGCCGAGCGCGTGAAGCTTTCCGGCGCGACTGAGCGTTCCAACTCGGCCTCGAACTCGAGTCGCTGTTTGAGCCGGCGAAGATCGGTCAGAAGTTCTTTGATAGTTTGATAACGCTCGTCGCGATCCTTACGGAGAGCTTTTGTAACTATCCAGTCGAGCTCCGCCGGAACTGCGGGAGCAAAACGTATCAGCGGCAGTGGTTCCTTCTGAGTGATCGCTACGATCACGTCAGTTGAAGTTTCACCTTCAAATGGCGTTCGGCCAGCGACCATCTCGTAGATCACAACTCCCAAACTCCAAATATCGGTACGCGGATCTACAGGTTTGCCACGGGCTTGTTCCGGCGACATATAGTGCGACGTGCCCATGACGACTCCGGCATCTGTTTGGACCAGTACTCTCGTAGCTGCGTCGTCATCGAGCGGCGTTCGATCGATCGACGACTCGGTTAGTTTCGCCAAACCGAAGTCGAGTACTTTCACGTAGCCGTTACGCCGGACCATGATGTTGTCAGGCTTGATGTCGCGATGAATTATTCCAGCGGTGTGGGCTTCTTCGAGCGCGCTCGCGACCTGTACTGCGACGTCCAGAATCTCGCGCATCTCGAAAGGAGACGCGGCCATCTTTTTACGCAACGTGAGGCCGTCGATGTACTCCGTCGCGATGTAGTGTCGGCCCTGCTCGTCGCCGACTTCATGGATGGTGAGAATATTTGGATGATTTAGTGCTGATGCGGCAGAAGCTTCTTGCTCGAAACGGTGGAGACGGTCGCGATTTGTTGTGTACTCCTCGCTGAGAATCTTTATCGCGACTTTGCGACCCAACTTCAAGTCTTCCGCGAGATAGACCTCGCCCATTCCACCGGCACCGATCTTTTCAAGAATTCGATAATGAGAGATTCGCGATAAATCCATCAATGCCCTCGAATACTAAGTTTGGCGTTCACGATTTAAGGTTATCTATCCTGACCTGCTTGATTCTTCCAGTTCGTCCACTTAGTACGCTGATGTCACTCTTCGAGACGGCGAACGTCTTAGCCAGCAACCTGATTAACTCTTCATTCGCCGCACCATCGACTGGTGGAGCGGCTATTCTGACTCGCAACCCACCGTTGTGTTCTCCAACGACTTCACTTCTACTCGCCCGCGGAACGACATGTACGGTGATGATGCGATGGTTATGCTCGTCGACTTGTTTGCTTGTCTTACCCATCTATTCGATCGGAACCCGACGCTACCGCGTACGGTACTGACTCTTGTCCCATCACGTCTCACTATTACCCGAGAGGCGACGCGCCGCCGCGCAGAAGAGTGCCGGAAATTGCCGCTTTCAGAAGCCATAGAATGATGAACGCAAAGATAGGAGATATGTCCATCATACCCAGCGGCGGAATCATTCGCCGCAATGGAGCAAGTAAAGGTTCAGTCGAGTTTACGAGAAAACGCATGAGACGGTTTGAATGACTAACCATCCCCCAGGAAAAGACTATCCGCATAAAAATCAGCAGCGTGTAGATGGATACGGCGCCGACGAGTATGTATCCAAGCGCAGAGATCGCGTTCGCCCGCCCGATGCTAACCACGAGACCCGCTAACGTGCGCCCAATTTCATCGCTCAACTGCATGAAGAACCAGCCAAGCAAAACTGTGATAAGTATGACGACGAGTGGTGAGAATTTCGGATCGACTCCTGCCCGCATAAGTCCTCGACGCACGGGCATGATAAAAGGGTCGCTCAATCTGCGAGTCGTTCGCGAGAACCAGTTGAACGGGTTGGGATCTGCGGCGTTGGCGATCAAGCGCAAAACCATAATCGCTATGACGACGACGATTACGGCAATTACGGCCCAACTCAAAAAGAGTAGCGAGCGCTCGATGATTTGAATTGTTCTGACCAACCGTCTATCACCTCACCAGAGTATCAATGTTGCGCGGTTCGTTCGCCAAAAATCGCAGTGCCAATTCTAACCATCGTGGCGCCTTCTTCAATCGCTACCTCGAAATCATGCGTCATTCCCATTGAAAGTTCACCACGACTGTTTCCAAAGGAGCCTGCATCAGCGAGTTTGTTCCTTATCGATGCGAGCTTACGAAAGTAGGGTCGAGCGTGTTCAGGGTCATCAAAGAATGGCGGCAGAGTCATTAATCCCGTCAGTTCCAGGTATTCACATTTGCCCACCTGGGCCACGAGTTCGTCCAGGTCGGTTTCTGAAACACCTGATTTTGTCGTCTCCATCCCGAGGTCAACTTGAATCAACACGGGCAGCTTTTCTCGCTCCTCCTCTATACATAAACGATTCAAACGTTGAGTCAGTTCAATTGAGTCGAGTGAATGTATCACGTCGAAAAGCTTCACGGCGCGCCTGGCTTTGTTGGCCTGCAAGTGACCGACCAGGTGCCAGCGTGCCTTCGAACGACCAAGCTCGATGATCTTGGGCTCCGCTTCCTGAACTCGATTCTCACCGAGATCCGCCGCGCCGAGCGCTATCGCTTCTTTGATGATGCTGGTTGGATGGGTCTTGGTGATTGCAATTAGGGTCACGTCATCGGCGGAACGCCTGGCGTGGTGGAGGGATTGTTGGATGCGTCGTTTGATATTCGCAAAACGCTCACCAAGATCGTCATGGACGGTACGGGACTCTGTCATTCAGGCGGATAGTTATCCTTTCGCTTATCGTATACCAAGAGGACTGGTCATGCGATGTCCGACGAACTTCAGCTTGACGGGCCCGGAACGACTGGACCTGGCGATAATCCACGCCGCGTCATGCGAACGAAATCTTTTTTTTATTCAAAGCTTCTTTAGTTTGTCGCGGGTTTCGCCAGCTAGAGTTCGACAAACTAAAGTTCGTCGGCCAGCCTAAAAACTTTTGGTGTACTAATCTCAGATTCAGAATTATTTTCTAACTAACTCGACGATTATGTCTTTGAACAAGGCAAGAATGGCAACAATCAAGGCGAATATAGGAATAAGCAGTTCGACCCAGCGCTTCCAACGAGCAAATCTTGCGTCACTTACCTGTTTGGAGATCATTGCTCTGCCTGTCTCATTCAGCCACCTGTCAATCACATCCTTAGCGCCTACGGTATCAGGGTCGGCGGCCTTAATTTCTGTGCTGAACCATTCCGGCTTGACGGGAATCTCAATTCCGTACCGCTCAGCCTGAATTTCGAGTTGATGCGAGTCGTACTGCTCCAGACTCCTAATAAGATTGTCCCTAAGCTTGCGGGCGTATGGCGCAACCGTGGGAGCACCGATGCTCCCCATAACTTCTATATCCCAAACTTGCCACTCTGCTTTGCGGATTTCTTTCTTAATCCGTCTTCGCTCGCGCCATCCCATAAAATAAATCTCAGGAGTTATTAAGGTGATCAGCGGCCCTTTTTCTTCTTTTTTGGAGCGGGGGTTTCAGGCTTGGGCAGATTACTCTCGCGACGATCTTTCCTTATACCTAGGACAATTGTTGTGAGCGTTCCGATTGTCGAAACGGCGGTACCTGCCATTGATATGATCAAGGTCGCAGATACAGGTGGTGGCGTAGGTTTATCGTCCGGGCCGAGTAGCTCCGATATGTGAGTTCTGATGTATTCCCTGAACTCGAAGAACCAGCTTCTTAGCGATACATTGATAGCGAGAAAAAGGCCGAGAGCCAGCAGCCAGAGACTTAGTCTTATCCAAAATTCGCGGTACGGCTTAGTCACAGTGAGGACTCCGCCTATCAGGGGATGGTAACAAGGCAAGTGTTATATCACGAGAGGCTGGACAGGCCCATGCCAGAACCCGATTTCTAATTTTCATTTAGGACACTACCTAAAAACCGCACTTCTTGACACTCCCTGATCGGGTTCGCATAATGACCCGCGCCCAATCAATGCGGATGTGGCGGAACTGGCAGACGCGCAGGTCTCAGAAGCCTGTGATGGAGACATCGTGGAGGTTCAAGTCCTCTCATCCGCACCAATTCTTACCAAATCCTTTCCAGTTATCATTTGCCACTTTTCAGTTGTCGGTTGGATTAGTCAGAGTGCGACCAGCCATGGTAGCCCCGACTGAATACTAGTCCCATCGCAGACGCAACTGACATTGATGACTCTCAAATGAGATCTGGAAATGATTCCTTCCCGTAATTTTCCCGATATTCCCTTACTAATTCCTTTAGGAAACTTCTCCGAAGTGCTGGCAACAAAAAAAGTTGTCACGGAATCTACTTGTTCGGTGTTTTCGTATCAAGAGGTGAGTCTGAAAGGGGATTATTAATGAGTTTTGACCAAGCTATAATCAAGGAATCCGAAAGCCTGAGACCCGCTGCTTCAACTCAAATGCAGGAAAAAATGGTGCACTTGAAACTAGCCGAGCGCCCGGATCGCGACCGAATCCAACGAGTCGTCGACCTCGCTGATGCCCTACTTTCCGAAGCTGAGACCCTGGCGCGCGACAAGGCATTTACTGAGGAAGCTACCAAGTTGAAACCCTTGGATATCGTGAGCGGAATCGATTTTTATGACG
>QHXL01000283.1:5808-8911 GCA_003222935.1 Acidobacteriota bacterium | reverse complement strand
CCAAGATCAAGCTCTTCAACATAGAAGTTAGCTAAGTCTTCAAAGTACCAGGGGCGGCTGCCAGGAACAGCAGGCGTCCCTTGTTGTCAATTCTTTAGCTTGTCGTGACTGAAAAAATTGATTGCTTAGCTGCCCCAGCCTTCGTGGCTTACTCTACATGTAGTCACGACAAGCTAAAGCATATCGGACAATGCAAGCTAATTAACGGCTTCCGATGTACCGAGCAACTGCGAGTCGGTGACGTCAGATATCGTTAGCACTTGTTCCTCAAACAGGTTTGAATTCACCAGCGTCTGCACCAGGTACTGTCCCGCCTTCGGAAAGGTTACATTCACAAAAAAACTAATGTTGTCGGCGAAACCGCCGGCGGCAATCTCAAATTTAGTGGGCTCAGAAAATACTATCGCCTGCTGACGATCGGGCGTCAGAATGCGAACTTCAGAAAGATAACTTCCTGAACCTTGCCAGTGATTCACAACGGCGAACTTGATGAGCGACGCAGGGAGCTGTTGCACCATAATGTTTTGAAAGACTCCCATAAACGACAATTTGTTTCCGGCTTCAAGGCGAACGTCGTCGCAAAAGAGCGTGTAGATCAGTTGTAAATCGGATTTTGGTTCTGGTGTCATTGGTTTTCCATTCGATCGGTCTTACAAATCATACAGGTCCACATACCTATTCCATCATTGTCTTAAATCCTGCTTCGTCAATTACCGCTACGCCCAGTTCGGTCGCTTTATCCAACTTCGATCCCGCTTCTTCGCCGGCTACGACGAAGTCAGTCTTCTTGCTTACTGACGAATTCACTCGACCGCCACGGGCTTCAATTAAGGACCGTGCCTCGTCGCGCGTAAAAGTCTCCATCTTCCCTGTTAACACAAATTGTTTTCCGGCAAAGCGTTGATCTGCAGTTTCATCATTCGACTTCCCGAGTTCAGTCTTCACTCCAGCGGCGCGAAGCCTATCACAAAGTTTGCGATTGCCGTCGTCGTCAAACCAGTCGCGCACGCTCTCAGCAACCGTCAATCCTATTTCAGGCACGTCGTCTAGCTCTTCGACAGTGGCTTCAGCCAGGCGTTGCAGTGAAACGAACTGTTTGGCCAGAATTCCTGCTGTTCTTTCACCAACATGTCGGATGCCTAATGCATAAATCAAACTCGAAAGGTCACGCGACTTACTAGCTTCGATCTGGTCCAGCAGGTTAGTTGCCGACTTTTTCGCCATGCGCGGCAGACCGGCAACTTGTTCGAGCGTCAACTCATACAGGTCGCCAACGTCTTTCACCAGTTTTGCCTCGACCAGCTGAATAACCAGCACTTCACCAAGTCCTTCAATGCGCATCGCGCGACGTGAAGCAAAGTGCAATAGGCGCCCCATCAACTGGGCTGAACAGTCTGCTGCGATACAGCGCGTTACCACTTCGCCTTCGGGTCTTGAAATTTCACCACCGCACACCGGGCATTTTTTTGGCGGTTTAAAAGGCTTTTCATTCCCTTTTCGTTTGGCCGTAATAACACTCAAAACCTTGGGAATGATCTCGCCACTCTTTTCGATCATGACCCAGTCGCCAATCTTCAGGCCCAGGCGTTTGATCTCATCCTCGTTGTGAAGCGTCGCTCGCGAGACAGTCGTGCCGGCAAGAAAGACAGGTTCGAGATTAGCGACTGGCGTGAGCGCGCCTGTGCGTCCCACCTGGACCACGATATCCAAAACCTGCGTTGACGCTTGTCGCGCAGGATACTTGTAGGCCGCGGCCCATCGAGGAGCTTTTTGAGTGGCGCCAAAATCATCCTGCTGTGCAGTCGAGTTTACTTTCACCACGAGGCCATCGATCTCGTAGCCGAGATCATCTCGCAACGCTTCCTTCTCGTTTGCAAAATCGATCACCTCGTCGATCGACTTGCAGAGCTTTCGATGTGAATTAACCCGGAACCCTGCTTTCTCCAACCAGTCCAACGACTCCCAATGAGTGGCGAAGGGCTTCCGACCGCCAACCAACAAATCGTAAGCAAACATATCGAGCCGGCGATTGGCCACGAGTCGTGAATCCAACTGTCTGATCGCACCGGCTGCCGCGTTCCGAGGATTCGCAAATCTTGGTTCGCCCTGCTCTTCCCTTTCGGCGTTTGTCTTCCGGAAAACTTCGAGCGGGATAAAAACCTCGCCCCGAACCTCGACGTCGCCGTCCAGATCCTTAGCACCCGACTTTAGTCGCAAAGGGACACTTCTAATCGTTCGCGCGTTCTGAGTGACCTCTTCGCCGATCCGTCCGTCTCCGCGCGTCACTCCCTGGGCCAACACGCCCTTTTCATATTTTAACGACAGCGATAGGCCATCAATTTTGAGCTCTGCTACGTATTCGAATGGACGACCGTCAGCGAGTTTCCGGCATCGTTCATCGAACGCGCGCAGTTCCTCTATGTTGTAGGTGTTGTCGAGCGAAAGCATTGGCCGGCTGTGTACAACTTCAGCAAAGCCTTCAGCTGGTCGCCCGCCGACGCGTTGGGTGGGACTGTCTGGAGTAATGAGTTCCGGGTGAGCTTGTTCGAGTTTTTGCAGCTCTTCTAACAGTTGGTCGTAATCGCGGTCGGAGATCTCGGGTGAGTCTTGAACGTAGTAGAGGTCTTCATGACGTCGAATCTCTTCCCTGAGTTTTTCAATGTTCTTCGCTGCTGACTTTCCGACGGCCAAACGTTAATCCTTCCTTTCGACGTTTTTCAGTTTTGGAAGTGGGGCCGTCGGCCTGGAGTCGCTGTCGTCGTGTGACAAATGCACCGACCTGGACTTCCCTTCACCGAGTTTGTGGATGACCCGGCCAATTGTCTTAATACTCAAAAGGAAATCATCAACCCTGATGTTTTCGTCCGGGCCATGTGGATTTGATCCCGAATAGCTGGTGCCAAATGAAGCGACCGGAGTCGGCGGATTTGTAACTCCACAAACAGCGCCAACCGGTCCGCTCGAAGGATCCATCGGATACACCAGCGGCGCCTTGTTGTACATCTCGTGCGTTGCCTCGATAACGGCTTTTGCGACTCTCGACTTCGCCGACGACTTAGCAAGTGGAGCGCTTCCCAATTCAATGATCTCAATGTCTTTGAAA
>QHXL01000283.1:0-5782 GCA_003222935.1 Acidobacteriota bacterium | reverse complement strand
TCGCTAACTATTTTCCCGGTTAGGTCAGGCACGAGTCGAAAGTCCAAACGCGCCATGGCAGTACTCGGCAATACTGTCTTTGCGCCCGCGTCGGTATGACCGGTTTGAATTCCACAGATCGTGCAAGTCGCACCAAAAATGTGTTCTTTAACAAGTGTCGAGCCCTTCATCGACCGCACCCAGCCGGGAATCCGAAACTCGCGCTTCAGGCCCGCTTCATCGAGTTCTATCGACTTTAATACTTCCGAGTCTTCATCGCTGATGGGTGCGATGTGCGACGAGAAGCCGTCGATTGTGATGACTCCCTTGGGAGACGTTATCGTCGCCAGTGCCTGGACCAAACGCCACGCAGGGTTGGGAACAATCGTCCCCCACTTGGAGTGCAGATCTGAACGCGCTCCGAAAGCGCGGAGTTCGAGAAAGGTGATCCCTTTAAACCCGAGGCTTACAACAGGAGTTTCCTTGGTATCGCGATAACCTTCATCCCAGAGACAACCATCTGCATTCAGTAAGTCGCCGTGTTCATTTGTGAAGCGATACAAACTCGGACTGCCCAGGCCATCTTCCCCTTCAACAATAAACCGCAACGATACCGGTAATTTGCCGAAAGACTTTTGATAAGCTTCGACGGCTGCCAGGCGAGCGACTAGATCACCCTTGCTGTTGGCGGCGCCACGGGCATAAAGCTTTCCGTCCTGGATCGAAGCGGCGAATGGTCCAAACGACCATTCATTTAAGTGGCCCACAGGCTGCACGTCGTAGTGACCGTAAACAACAAAACTCTTCGGACCGCCACCACATTCTCCATAGATAATCGGATAGCCATTCCCGATCTTAAAGGTACGTGTACCTATTCCCACGCGCTGCATAGATTGTTCAACTGCTTCGGCGATCGCGCGCATGCCGGTTCCGCGCGCCGCGACCGATGGCATTCGACAAAGTGCCTGGAGACGCTCGGTAAATGCGTGTGCGTGACGATCTACGTAACGATCAAACTTGGTGAAAACCATAATTAGGGAGTCGCCCGGGCTGACCAACTAAAGGAAGCTCTGAATCAGCAAAGATTTCGTTCGTGTTACTTCGTCGATCGTCTTTTTGCGGCGGGCGTGACGATCTACGTAACGATCAAACTTGGTGAAAACCATAATTAGGGAGTCGCCCGGGCTGACCAACTAAAGGAAGCTCTGAATCAGCAAAGATTTCGTTCGTGTTACTTCGTCGATCGTCTTTTTGCGGCGGAGGAAACGATCTACGTGCGTCACACTAAACAACACGAAAAGGCCATGCACTTAATTAAACGTTTTAGACACTATCGCGGCTGTAGAGCAAGTATCTCGACTGCTCCTGGCCACGCTCAAATCCTGCGCAAACTAACTGTTCTGCAAATGCCTGCTTGAACTCATCCCTAACTCGGACCTGTTCTGCACGAGCTTTCTCGACGTCGTCGCGAATGAGAGTCGACCATTCAGCTGGTATAGCAACCGCGCTGACTGGCTTGGACTGAACAGCAGCTTCTTCGCCTCTTGAACAATTGGCAAACAACCGATCACTTTGCAGGCCAGGTAAATCGTCTACGGCCTGGTCTGGATCCGCGTTGTAATCAGTGCCATAAAAATTGTCACCGTAACTCTCAACCAACACACCGAGTCGATTCAGATTGAAATGCGCATTCCGGGCCTGCATCGGATCCCAGGTCCACTTGATGTATTTGCGACCCTCGTTCATCGCTCGTTCACGTTGGGCCCATTTCAAACGTGCGCCGACGCCCTTGTTCTGATAGTCCCGGGCTACTGCCATCATATGCGAGTAACCAAAGATCTCATTATCGTCCCGCACGGCAGCCAGGTGATGAACGAATCCAACCATTCTGTTTCCCACGAAGGCGCCGAGGGTCCAACCGCCAGCCTGGCGAGAGACGATTAAATGTCGCCTGGGTGAGATCTCAATATCGGGGAGTCCAAATGCCTCGCGCTGTAAGTCAATACAATTGTCAAATTCTTCAATCGTGGTGCACTCACGTACGACTGTTTCATCCATCCGCAGTAGTTATCCCTTCAGTGGTCGCGCGCGTATTTGAATCGTAGCTTCCAAACCTTGCGCCTCTCTATTCTCCAACACAACAGTGCCACCCATTAGCTCCAGCAACTTTCGGCCGATAATTATTCCCAACTCATTAATGTTTGGCTCACGCGCCGGCGTGTTGTCTTCGGGATCGAAGACGTGGGCAGGTTCAAGCAGCGCTAACCCCTGGTCCGAAACCTTGATGGAAAGAACTCCATGATCATCCAGGGTGACATTTATTCGCACCACTTCACCCGCCGGACTGCGACTTACTGCCCAGGCGATAAAGTTGAAAATCACCTGTCGCAGCTTTCCCTGATCGGAAACGACCGTCGCGATTTCCGTCGCCATGTCGTACTCGACCCGCACTTGCTGCTTCTGAGCCATTCGCGCAACCGCCGCACACGATTCACGCAGCGTCTCGCGCAGCGAAAATTCCTGTAAGAAAACTTCAGTCTCACCGGCCTCTATGCGCGACAAATCAACCAGTTGGTTCAGACTGGCTTGAAGTTGAAAGCCTGAGTCTTGAACTTTCTGACAATAGCGACGCTGCGTTTCGGTCAAGGGTTCATGGTCCAGCAGTATTTCACTGAAGCCCAGAATCGACGTCAGTGGCGTGCGCAATTCATGCGACATTCGAGCCAGGAACAAAGACCTGTAGTGGGAAACGCGCCGCAACTCGCGATTAGCCTCTTCAAGTTCTGCGGTCCGTTTCCGCAGTTCGGCAATAAGAAGGGCTACTCGCTCGTGCGCGCTTTCCTCATTTGCGCCCTCGACTTTTCCATTCTGGTAGTCGACGGCGTCGGTTGCTTGCTCACCCATTAAGATCCAAACCTCTTTCAGGTCTTTTTGCGGGGGACGGTCGTCAGTGTTTCGTTTGGAATCAATATAGGATTCACTTAAGCGGCTGTCAAAGAAACGTTTCTGGAAGGTACGACAGGAGGGGAAATCTTGTGCGCTGCCCCTCGGCTCTCTTTCCCTCTTTGTTTTAATTTCACGCCGAAGCTTCAGATCTGCCCACTACGCGCGCTGAGCCTCGTTTCGAGTTTCAGTTAACCCTGGGCTATTATTGAACTCCTTGGTCTTCAACACCCAGTACCACCAAGACAGTAGGATGAACGGTCAACTTAGCGAAATCTCACTTCCGGAACTCATTCGGGAACTCACACTGAAGAATTTGTCGGGACGTTTAGGGCTGGAATCCAACAAGATCAAGGTTGTCATCTACTTCAACTCAGGTTCGTTAATGTATGCAGCCTGCAACGTTCGCAGCCTGCGTCTAAGTGAATACCTGTTAAAAGCGGAGATCGTAACTGAAGACGACTTGCTCCATCTTGGTGCTCGCATTTCTGACTTTCAACTCATTAAGACCTTGCTTGCTGAGAAAAAAACAACGCGCACTCAGGCGGATCAACTCCAGGCAAAACAAGTGACCGACATCCTTCGCCTGGCATCGCTCTGGACTGAAGGCACCTGGGAATTCGACAATCGATCGCTTCTTAATGAAGAGATAAGCTTCATAATCGATGTGTCCAACTTGCTGTTGGAAGCCGGACGCCGCTTGCCTCTTGAATTCACTGCAAGCAGATTTCGTAACCCGAACGAATCATTTGCGCCGGTCGAAAATCCGCCGACAGCATTTAATCTCCTGCCTTCCGAAGTGTTCATTCTTTCTCGAGTTGATCGGCCAATACTCCTGAATGACCTTAAAGCTTTGAGTGGTTTGGATGAACTAGAGACCTATCGGGCTATCTTTTCACTTGCGCTCGTTGATTTGTTGAAACGATCTAGTTGGAAACATGCGTTTCGCGATCAGCCGAAAGAAGTTGTCAAAGAAGAACCTATCGTTACATTTGTGGAAGCCCCACCGGCGGTCGAAGATTCAGTTGAAATGTTTCTCGATCGATTAAGCGCCGCGGAGACGCATTACGAAGTGCTGGGAGTGAATCAACAAACGACGATGTCGGAACTGAAGAACGCGTACTACAGTATTGCCCGGAAGTACCATCCTGATAAGTTTCGTTCTGCTGGTGAAGTGCTAGGTCGTGTGGAGTCGGCGTTTGCGCGGATTACACAAGCGTACGACACGCTGCGTGATCCGGGATTGCGAGCGACATACGACTCAAAACTGGACGCACAATCACGCGCGGCAAGCGTTTCTCGTGCGTCGAAAAAGGGCGCGGGGACAGGAACGTCTGAATCAGTTGGTGTCGATGATCCGAATGAGAATGCTTACAGTAAACAGGCAGAACTTCAATTCAAGGAAGGTCTAACCGCGCTCGAACTCCGACAGCGTAACGCCGCAATTGGGCTCCTGGGAGCGGCGGCACGAGCTGTTCCGGATGAACCTCGATACCGTGCTTACTATGGCCGGGCGCTGGCTATCCACGAAAGCACAAGACGTATGGCCGAAGTTGAATTGCAAGCCGCCGTTAGACTTGAACCTCAAAATGCCGCGTACAGAATAATGTTAGCTGAGCTGTACCGCGACTTAGGTTTCAAGGTACGCGCAAAAGGCGAAGCTGAACGGGCGGTCGCGGCAGATCGCAACAACCGCGAAGCCCGGGACCTTCTCAAAAGTCTGGAATGACACTCAGAAACGCACTGTGCGTTTGCGGTGCATGAGTGGGTGTGTTGAAATTAGGCTTAACTTTCCGAACTCGTTAACTGGATGACTGCTCAAGCAACAGAATTAGTCGACAAAGCCGCCGGTGAGGCTTTTGTTCAACTCGCAAAGACTTCCGATCGATTTGAGCGATACGAAAACTCACACGGCCTTCGAATCGCGACAATTGCTGATGAAATTGCCAAGAGTTTCCACCTGGCAAAACATGATCGAGGTTCGCTGAGGGTTGCCGCCCTGCTTCACGATCTTGGTGAAGTGGCGATGGAGCGCGACTACATTCAGCGCGCCGGATCGCTTACAGACGAAGACCGTGCCGATCTTGCAAGACATCCCGTGATTGGCGAACGTGAGGCATCTCGAGTCGGCGCCGATCGGGCCGCTCAACTGCTTGTTCGCTGGCATCATGAATGGTGGAACGGCCGCGGATATCCGGATGCACTACGACGCGAAGAGATTCCGCTCGCCGCTCGTATTCTCAGAGTTGCAGATTCATATGCTGCCTTGACTGATGCGCGACCTTTTCGTCCGGCATTCACCGCAGAAATAGCGAGACGCGAAATGGCCGATCGCGCTGCAATCGAATTCGACCCTGCCGTGGTTAAGGCATTTTTGTCGATCGAGTTGTTATCCGAACTCGATTCGTTTGCAAAGGAAACTCCTGCTGTACCTCAGCCGGAAAAAGAAAGTTCAAGCTGGGATATGTTTTCCTCTTTCAGGTAGATCAAGAGAGCTATGCACTTCGCCAATGGGTGGTTGAGTTTTGAACTAGGCGTACTGCGCCGTCTGAAGTTTGCTTCAGTGGCCTTGCCGTTTACCGGCGAGCCGGAAATTGCCCTGCAGTTGAAACGTTGGAAGGTACGCGTAGCGACCAACGATCCGATGATCTGGTCGCACACTAAAGCAACCGCTTTGGTTGAGAACTACGGCGAGCGCTTGAGCGACGAGGACCTCAACACGTTACTAGAAGAAGCTTACGTACCTCGGGACAAGCTCGACAACCCATCTCTCACTAAATGGTTCAACGAAGCGGATGCCTGGTGGTTCGACAACGTTCGCTTCAACGCAGAACACCTGGAACCCTACAAACGGGCACTG
>QHXL01000585.1:2345-2798 GCA_003222935.1 Acidobacteriota bacterium | reverse complement strand
TCTCAACCGCGGGTAGCAATGCATCTTGCTGTGCTTTATTAAAGCGATGAATCTCATCGATAAACAGCACGGTACGTTTTCCGTATCGCTCTTCCTTTCGCGCTTCCTGAATTGCTTCGCGCAAATCTTTCACACCGGAGAAGACCGCGGACAACGGAATAAAACGCAATCCACTGCTCTCGGCGAGTAAACGCGCAAGGGTTGTCTTACCTGTACCGGGCGCTCCCCATAGGATCAATGAAGGAAGCGTTCCCCCACCTTCAAGCAGTCGGCGCAGCAGACGACCTTCACCCACGAGGTGACTCTGGCCCACGAACTCCGACAGTGAACGCGGTCGCATTCGTTCGGCTAGAGGTGCACCCGTTGAAGGAGACGGCTCAGCGGTGTTTGCACCGAATAGATTTCCTGATTCCCAGCGGTCCATAGCTCCAAAAGTATGTATAATTATCGCCG
>QHXL01000585.1:0-2320 GCA_003222935.1 Acidobacteriota bacterium | reverse complement strand
GATGCATGTTAGTATGCCACCCATTTTATTGAGTAATTGGTTCAAAATCTTCAACGGAACGCTGCTGGTATGATCTTCGTATAGTTGGCGTCAGTAGAAGAAGTTGAGAAAACCTGGGGGCAGGAAGCGGAGATGAAGAGATGAAAGACGCAAGGGATATTTTTAGAATTGTTGGCATGATCCTTCTGGGGGTCTTTGTATTCGCGGTCGGTGTGCCGCTGGTGTTGAAGCTGGCCGGCATAACGTTGGGCATTATTGGTGTACTAATAGGACTAGCAGTACTTTTAATCAAGGTAGCCGTTGTACTCGCAGTTGGTTATCTCCTCCTCGTTGGAATTCGCGCCCTGCTGCGCTAAAGGTGTTTGGGGCAATCGATAAAAGAGATCCTATTCGGTTGCCCCCAGCCTCAAACACCTAACCAATCCCAAAAAGTGTAAGTCCGCGTTGACCTGCCGGACAGGTTTGTAAGATCATCTTCCTACGAACTACTCAACCTCACGTGGAAGGAAGATGAACGATGAACAACGAACGTCGGTTTGACCGCATGGAGCGGCTACTGAGACTACTCATTCGAGCTGGAAAACGTGGCAGGACACGGCTGAATGACCTCGATGAAAAAATCGGGATGCTAGTTGATGCTCAAATAAGGACTGAAGACCAATTGCACTTGATGAACGAGCAGTCGATAGCAATGCGCGACGAGCATGATAAGCGGTCTCGCGAAGTGTTTGAGCTCTTTCGTCTCACTGATGAAAAAATCGCAACACTCACAGAAGCCCAGATAGTCTCTGACAGTAAGCTGAGCGCTTTAATTGAACGAACCTGAAGTCCATTGTTGTTTAAATCAGGTGCGTTGAATCTCCAGGCACCTGACGTTATTGGCAAGGAGCCGTTACTCGATGGCAACCCGTCGTATGACTAACGATGAACACATGGATCGAATTGAGCGATACCTCAGCTTGTGGCTTAAGGGCGGACGGCAAGAAGAGAGACGTCTGAAGCGTAAACATGAGACTGATGAGAAGCTTGCTATTCTGATGGAGAAGCAAAGAGAATTGGACGAACGGCTTCAGGCGACCGAACACAACGAGAACTCGTAAGCGTCAGCAACCTCACACATTAAATCGAAAGTTAACCACATCGCCTTCCTGCATGATGTAGTCTTTTCCTTCAAGACGAAGTAGTCCTTTGTCTCTAGCGGCTGCGTACGATCCTGCACTCAGCAAACTTTCATAGCTGACTATTTCTGCACGAATAAAACCTCGCTCGATGTCGGAGTGAATCGTCCCGGCAGCATTCTGTGCACGCGTGCCTTGCGTAATGGTCCATGCGCGTACTTCTTTTTCTCCCGCAGTCAAGAACGACATGAGGCCTAACAAATGGTACGCACCTTTGATAAGACGATCGACGCCACTTGTTTCCACGCCCAGGTGCTTTAAGTAATCAATTCGCTCTTCAGGCGGCAGTGCAACAAGCTCCGCCTCGAGTTGCGCACAGATGATCACACATTCAGCAGATTCCTTAGCGGCAATTTCTTGAACAATTTTAACCATCGCGTTGTCGTTGGGATTCGCCAGAGTTGCTTCATCGACATTCGCTGCAAAGATGGTTGGTTTAGTTGTCAGCAGGAAAAAGTTTCGCGCTACTGCGCGTTCGTCGTCAGTTAGTTCGACGGTTCGAGCTGACCGTCCCGCCTCAAGTGCTGGTTGAATTTTGTCGAGCACATCTATTTCCGCACGCGCTGTCTTGTCGCCACCCTTCAAACTTTTTTGAGCTTTCTCGCGTCGTCGTTCGACCGTCGACAGATCAGCTAGTGCCAGTTCGATTTGGATTGTGTCGATGTCGCGTGCCGGGTCTACTCCGCCTTCGACGTGAATTACACCCTCGTCTTCGAAACACCGCACGACTTGAACGACAGTATCTGTCTCCCTGATGTTTGCGAGGAATTGATTTCCCAGTCCTTCACCCTTCGACGCGCCGCGTACCAAACCGGCGATGTCGAGAAACTCAACGGTCGCCGGTACGATAACCTCAGTTTTTACCAGCTTCGCGAGTGGCTCAAGTCGTTCATCCGGTACCGAAACTACACCGACGTTAGGTTCGATCGTTGCAAATGGATAATTTGCCGCCAGTGCGGAACTTTGCGCCGTTAGTGCGTTAAATAACGTCGACTTGCCCACGTTGGGTAAGCCAACAATGCCTGCTCTTAACATTCAGTTTAGCCTCGGTTGAGAAACTAACTGATTACAACAAATGATGCAAAAGCCTTCCTCGATAATGGTCTGACAGTTCTTTCACGTATAATTCGCGCGTGCATCGT
>QHXL01000584.1:518-2843 GCA_003222935.1 Acidobacteriota bacterium | reverse complement strand
CGGCTCGACAAAAGTACCGCTCGCATTTTTGATCAAAGCAGCCGGCAGTTTGTTCTCGGTCGCATAAGCCAGTTCGACATAACCGACCGTATTTGGTGTGTTCTTGATCTGACCGGTAACACCTTCATTTCCTTTACCGCCGATACCGACAGGCCAACTCGGTGAAACTCCGGTTCCCACTTTCTCTTTCCATTCAGCACTGACCTTACAAAGGTAGTCAGTAAAAACCGCTGAAGTTCCACTTCCATCGGAACGATGGACCACTACAACATCTGCGGCGGGAAGTTTGGCGGAAGGATTATCAGCAACGATTCGCGCATCATTCCATTTCTTGATCTTACCCAGGAAGATGTCAGCCACCACGTCAGGAGAGAAGCGAAGTGTTTGGCCCACACCTTCGAGGTTGTAGGTTAGAACTACGGCTCCGAGTACTGTCGGGATATGGAGAATTGGGCTGGACGCACTCTTCAGGTCCTCGTCTTTCATCGGAGCATCTGACGCTCCAAAATCGACCGTCTGCTCTTTAATCTGTTTGATGCCTCCGCCGGAACCAATCGACTGATAGTCGATCTTAACGTTGGGATGCGCCTTGGTGTATTCACTTACCCACTTCTGATATAGCGGATTTGGAAAAGTCGCGCCCGCCCCCTGCAACTGAACCGAACCGTTATTCGATCCGGATGGGGAGCAACCAAAAGACATTAAAAGTCCCGAACAGATAACGATACTTAGGGCAAACCTGAAACTTCTAAGACGACCAAACATTGGCATCTCCTATGCTGCGTGGCTAATTCTGAAGCGAGCCTGAAGGTGGAAATCCTAGTTTTTAGGTGTTACATCGAACTGAACTTCACCTGAATTCTTGGTTAACACCCTGACGGGCTGCCTACTGGTCCGAGGCAGCTATCAGTCGGTAACCAACATTCACCATCGTTTCGTTTTGAAGACCGAAGGGAGCGAGCTTCGAGCGCAAACGATAGATGTAAACGTGCAAACTTTCGGTGTTGAGCGGCTTATTCGCTCCCCACACAGATTCCCAAAGCTCACCCGCCGCCACAATCCGATCTGGCGTACGTGCAAGTCTCGAGAAAATCAGAAACTCGGTTCGAGGCAACTTCAAGGGTGTCCCACCACAAGCGACGTAGTAGTTCTTGTGCTCGACCCTCAAATAGCCATTGTCGTAAACGTCTTCAGCAGGCCCACTCTGGTTTTTTTGCTCGGCAACTGACATTTCGCTTAATGACATATGAACCTCTCCAGGCATTTAAATGGAGGCCGCAGCGATTGCCTGAACGACCTCCATCCGATTTGGCCCAACTAAAAATTCAGGCGTAGGGCAAATTGAATCTGGCGACTGGTCCCCAGCCCAACGGTGCGTTCTACGGTTTGTCGCTCCAACCCAAAAGTTCCGCCTGCAGTCGATTGATTGTATGCAGCTCCGGGCTGAAGATTCGTTGAACCCACCACACCCGCTGAAGTAATAGTCGGGAGTGAGTTATTGAGAGTGGACGAAGGTACTGCAAAGTTTGCGCGGTTGAAGAGATTAAAGATCTCCGTTCTGAACTCGAGAGTTGCGCCCTCAGTTAATTTGAAGCGCTTATTCAAGACCAGGTCGAATTGGTGAAAACTTGGTCCACGGAGGGCGTTGCGGGCCAGGTCACCAAACTGTCCGGGCGCCGGTGTTGAGAAGGCTGCAGGATTGAGAATGAACCTATCATTGTCCAGGTACAGAGGTGCTCCGGCGATGAGGTTTGGCCGTCTTACATTGCGAGAAGCACCACCGCCTGGAGTGTTAATCACGCCGACAAACCCGAGCGGAAGCGGACTCACAGCATTAATAGTACCGGGCAACTGGGCGACAAACCCGGTAGGAACCGTTGTCACAACTCCATTGATGGTTGCGGGACATGCGGCGGCAGCGCACTGGATAACAACGTCAGGCCGGGTAATACCAATCTCGATCGGAAGACCAGTGCGAGCATTAACAATCGCTCCTAACTCCCAATCACCAAGAACGGCATTGCCAACAGTTCCGAACTCATGGCTCGTTCCCTTGCCAAACGGTAGTTTGTAAAGAGCACTAAAGTTGAAGGTATGACGCACGTCAAAGTTGTTATAGCCGCGGTCAGCGTCAAAATTATCGGGCACGGCCGCAGTGCGCGCTTCGTTCGAACCCGCTGTGTTACCAAAGCTGCGCGCGAAAGTGTATTGGGAATTAAGCGTGATACCGGTTGAGATCCGACGAGCAAGCGTCATTTGCAATGCGTTGTAACTATCACTTCCCCCGCTCGTCTTGTAGTCAACTTCCGCATAGGGGTTCTGGAC
>QHXL01000584.1:0-429 GCA_003222935.1 Acidobacteriota bacterium | reverse complement strand
ACATTACTGAGGACCGTCGTCTGTCCAAGCAAAATCTTATTCGCTACGCTGCGCAAGAACAGGTTGCGGCCCTGACTTCCAACGTACGCTGCCGTTAGCACAGTGTCATTGAACAACTCTTGCTGTATGGACACAGTGTATTGATACACCTTCTCGGGAATCTGGTAATTGCTCGAGTAAGCACGTGGCTGATACGAACGTGTATTGACGTTTGCAGGATTTATGAAGAATGCAATCGCGGCATTTGTGTCCAGCGGAAACGCCAGGGGCGTAGTGCTTGGAGGAATTGGACCAGTAAAGGTCGAACTGATGCGATCGCTTTCTATTGGTTGAATTTGATCCTCAGTTTGACCTGGGCCATAGAAGACTCCAAATCCACCTCTAAGCAATGTCTTGCCGCCGCCGAAGAAGCCATCGGAATTCGGGCTT
>QHXL01000583.1 GCA_003222935.1 Acidobacteriota bacterium | reverse complement strand
GCGAGCCCGCGGACGATCGGCGGCGACAAAAGCGTTTTAGGCAAAAGAAAATGTTTCATCATCAATTTAGAGTCCTTTGGGATCTAATTGAAGAGGTAGAGGGTGACATAAGTTACCTGCAGACCTGCTGTTAATGAAGTGCGGTCGTTTAGTCGGTGGGTTTGAGCGTATTAGCACAGAATAAGCTACTCTACCTTCATGAAAAACAGTGGTAACTTGAAGTCCTCGACTCAAAGACTTCTTATTTGCCTTGTTGTGCTCGCTATCACAGCCATGGCTCTCTTCAGCAGTGTTGCGACCTCTCAAAAGGAGAAGGAGACCCCACAGAGAAAGGAGCAAAAGAAACTCCCTGATAAAGAGTTCACCCGAGCGCCGGAAAAACCTCACGATCCAGGCGCGTTTGTTTTCAATTTTGATCAGCTGGATTATTACTATCGAGTACCTGGCGAATTCACACATCGGCTGACCGGTGATCAATATGGGTTCGAATCGATGTCTTTTATTATTACGGAAACTCATCCGGGTGGTGGTCCTGGACTTCATGTGCACGACACTGAAGAGGCGCATGTTCTGCTTGAGGGCAGCGTTGAATATCGAATCGGCGACAAGACATTTACCGTTCAAGGACCTTACGTGGCAAAAGTGCCGGCCGGAGTCGCGCATACGTTCATCAATGCTGGGAGTAAGCCGTTCAATCTGATTGCCGTGTTTGGGTCGAAGCATCCTAACACCACACGGATTGGCCCAAACCCTCTGATCCGTAATGGGTCGAAGAAAGAGGAACCTCAATCAGGCCCAATCCCTTAGTCAGTATAACCGACGGAAAAGGCTTTTCTCCGACGACCTTCTGAATTGTCTTTCCCAAAACGTGTAGCGCTACCATTCCCCGTGTCGTAACAGATCGAACCATAAGATCGTTTCTCAAGTTAATACTCGCTCAGAGTGGTTCCGCTAAGGCGGATGTGTGTGTGTAGTTCAGTCAAGCGACCGAGCAAGTAAATTCGCGCTGAATAAGGACATCAGATGAAACAAACGATCGCACTATTACTCATCGTTCTTACCTCCATTGTTGCGGAAGCCCAGAACCGGCAGGAACCCGGGAAATCCATCGGCTCCGTTACCGTTCAGGGTAATTTGATCGTGATGGAGCTCAATGAAGGCGTTTTCGGTAAAGCCAACATGTTCGATCTCACGCGGCGTACGTTGAGATTTACTCCTGAGGGTACAGGCTATCGAGCTGAGAATCTGGCGTTCCAGTGGGATGTGAACTTCGGAAAAGAAGCCACGGAGCCACAACAGTCGTTCACTAATTTTTCATTCCCGTACTCAGGCAAGACCTGGAATCAACTCTCCATAGGAATCAATGGATCGATATCTTTTGGTCTTCCCCCGAGCGCGCCTGCTGGTGGTGGAGGTGGTCAACGTGGTGGAGGAGTTTCCATCGAAAGGTTCGCGCAGTTGCAGGACGCCTCGCGTACGCTCATCAACACCACACCGGCAATCTGCGTATTCTACAAACCTCGCATGTCAGGAAAGCGATATCTGAAAGAGCTGGCTGATCGTGTTGTGATCACCTGGGACATCACTGAACCATACGGCAATATTCAGGACTTCACCTGGACGCCAACAGTCAATCGCTTCCAAACAGTCCTACACAAAGATGGAACGATTGAGATGTCGTACGATCAGCTGACGGCGAGGGACGCAATTGTTGGACTGTACCCGTTAGTTTCCGGCGCCAATGAACGACTGCTTTCGACGCTTACCGATGACGAGCAGGCGGATGTTCCCGGTCATCTCGATCTAAAAAGTGCCAAACTTTCAATTGTCGATGGACTGTTCTTGAAGGTGACTTTTGAAACTCGTGGTCAAATCCTGGCGGAGACCGACGCCGCACTGCCAGGCATTAGTTACCGCGTTTCATTTACGACTACGGGAAAAGCTCAACCGGATGCCGTTTGGACCATTCGCGGAGTCGGCGCTTTCGGTCGAGGTGGCGGCCGTTCGGGCGGACGGTACATCGCTTCCGGGCCCGGTGTCTCCCCGGCGGTAAAAGTCGAGGGCAATACGATTTCGTTACAAGGCACGTTGCCGTCCGAACTCAAGTCCGGAGCACAAGTCGCGATCTCTGCTGAAGCGTTCTCTCAAGTAGCATCGCCGATTTTTGTAAATCAAGCGGCTCCTAAGCAAGTCACACTTTCCGGAATTCGCAGTCCCGAAGTGGATCTATCTTCAGTAAAACGTCAGGATGGACCATTCACGGTCATCTTCGAGTCGTTTCACTACCTTGCACTACCCAATCCACGAGACATGACTTGCACTGTCATCAAGGCACTCGGGGATAATTTCGATATGCTCGCTTACTATTCGGACTTTCGCGTCGATAACCAGGAAGCCGGGACACCCAGCAATGGACCACTGGGCGGCGGGCCCGGTGGCGGCGCGGTTACCGGAATAGGTGCGACGCAAAGAGGTCTGGAGAGCTATTGCACGTCTGGAAGATTCCAATGGCAGTTTGTGCAACCCGTTTATGCCGGATCAAACCAGGCGCAGGAATATCCACCCGAAGGATTAAAAGATACAAACGATCACAATATCGGCTTCTACCTTAAACAGCTGGCGCGGCAACGGCGTGATGGAAAGATTCCCCCCTATGCTTACGCGATGTCGCAGATTGGGCATGAGATGGGCCATCGCTGGTCAGCGTTTGTCAGCGCCAAAGTGGGTGGCGAGACAATTCAGCTCGGACCAACCCACTGGGCCAGGGGTCTGCAAGCGCCGGCGCCATTCCCATATATGCGTCCGACGGAGGCTTCGGCGATGGGAGGTGGAGTTTGGCAGGACAACCTCGACGGAACATACACACAGCTTGATGACGACTACTACGTGCCTGCAACCGGCTGGTCTTATCTCGATCTCTACTTGATGGGTCTT
>QHXL01000575.1 GCA_003222935.1 Acidobacteriota bacterium | reverse complement strand
AGAGGAACGAGAGTTGAGTCAGTACGGACGAGAACCAGGCGTCGTTAAACCCGCACTTAAGTGGACGACCGAACAGATTGGAGCCGCTGAAACGTTGCTCAGTTGAGGAGTTGAAATTTGGATCTGCCCGCCACCAGCACCGAAACCACCGGGTATTTGAACAGCCTCTACTGCGAATCTTTAAGTGAATTCGGTCGACCACGCCTTTTGCCGGAGTGCGAGGGCTGGATCCTGGAACGCCGAATACCGAACGCTTCCGAGTTCGATGCCATGGGCTGTTATCCCATGTTTGCCTGCTCTGACTGGTCCAAGCTTCAGGTTGACCTCAAAAGCATTGGCGAGAGTTTAGTTTCACTATCCGTTGTGACGGATCCTTTTGGTGAGTACGATCTACATTCACTGCGAGATTGTTTTCCCGAAGTGGCATCGCCTTTTAAAGAACATTTCGTGGTGGATTTGAGTCACGACCCCATCAGCTTTGTCCATCCGCACCACCGCCGCAACGCACGCAAAGCGCTGCAGGAGATGCGCGTGGAGTTATGCGAGAATCCGCTGGCCCATCTCGACGATTGGGTAAATCTTTATGCAACACTCATCGCGAGGCACGAGATCAGAGGACTAACCACCTTCTCCCGCGCGTCTTTTGAGAAGCAACTGCGCGTGCCTGGAATTGTCATGGTGCGCGCGGTCCGTGACGCTGCGACGCTTGGAATTTTGCTTTGGTACAGGCAAAACGGACGTGCGTATTATCACCTGGGCGCTTACAGTCCGCTGGGCTACGACCTGAAAGCGGCGTCTGCATTATTTAGCTTTTCGTTGGAGTATTTCGCAAAACAGAAAATTGACTGGCTTAATCTCGGGGCCGGAGCCGGGGCCGGAACCAGTGCGGAATCGGGCCTGAGCAGGTTTAAGCGGGGCTGGTCTACAGGAACAAAAACAGCATATTTCTGTGGCAGGGTTTTCGCGGCCAGGAAATACGAGGAACTCGCCAGGGCCGGAAAAGCGTCCGGGACAAATTACTTCCCGGCCTATCGGGCAGGTGAGTTTTCTTAACTGAAGTAGTTAGCACGGCTACGATCAATCATTTCGGAGAACAAGAATGTCTAAGGTAGTGGTATTTGGCGTTAGTCAATGGGCTGAGTTGGCCCACTTCTATCTGACCCATGATACGCACCATGAAGTGGTCGCATTCACACTGGACCACGATTACATCGAAGCGTCTACTTACAAGGATCGACCGGTAATCGCCTTTGAAGAGATTGAGAAACATTACGCACCCGGTGAATTCAAGATGTTCATTCCAATGAGCTTTAAGCGGATGAACCACGTGCGCGCTGAAAAATATTACGAAGCCAAGAAAAAGGGCTACGAACTGATCAGCTACGTTAGCTCAAAGGCTACGGTGTTTCCCGACTTCAATTGCGGGGACAACTGTTTCATCCTGGAAGACAACACTATTCAACCTTTCGTCAAGATCGGCAACAACGTAGTGATGTGGAGTGGCAACCATATCGGTCACCACAGTGTTATTAAAGACCACGTGATGATCACATCTCACGTAGTAATATCCGGCGCCTGTACCATCGACGACTATTCATTTTTTGGCGTTAACGCTACGGTGCGCGAGGAAACGATTGTGGCGCACGATACTTTGGTGGGTATGAGCGTCGCGATCTTGAAAGACACAAGCGAATTTGATGTCTACAAAGCAACACCCGCCCAGCCTGCCGGGTTCCGCAGCGATCAGCTCAAGTCGCTGTCGCACAAACCCGAACTAGCCGATCGCAAACCAACTCATGCGAGTTCGAAGAGTTAACCGAAGTTAAGTTTTGCGTGCGAAGCAAATAACGCATAAGGACAGCCGGCGGTTAACGAGATTTAGATTGATGAGTTCAACAGCAAACGAGACGGGCGAGGAAAACGCCTCGCCTGTATTGATCAAAGCTAACGAAAAGGACGGAAATATCCGCGCGGAAGTTTCTGACGCGGAAATCTCCGCGCTGGTCTCAGCCGGTCGCATCGTAATTCTGAAGAGCGCGTTT
>QHXL01000574.1 GCA_003222935.1 Acidobacteriota bacterium | reverse complement strand
GCCGGCGCCTATGTCGACGAAGGAACGATGATCGACAGTCATGCCCTGGTAGGCTCGTGCGCGCAGATTGGAAAACGCGTCCATATTTCTGCCGCCGCACAAATTGGTGGAGTGCTCGAACCCGTTGGCGCCGTGCCGGTAATTATTGAGGACGACGTTATGGTGGGCGGCAACTGTGGCGTTTATGAAGGTACGATCGTCCGAGAACGGGCGGTGCTGGCAACGGGTACTATCCTTACTGGTTCAACTCCGGTGTATGATTTGGTCCGCAATCAAATCTACCAGCGAAAGCCGGATGCGCCTTTGGAAATTCCCTCGGGAGCCGTTGTTGTGCCTGGCGCGCGTGCGGTTCAAACCGAGCCGGGTCGCAGTTGGGGTCTTTCTTTGTACGCCGCGATCATCGTTAAGTACCGGGATGAAAAGACAAACTCGGCTGTGCAATTAGAGGACTACTTGCGTTGAACAAACCTGCACTGCCGAAACGACTCCAGGGAATTGAAAAGAGCGTAATCAGACAAGTCTTCGATCGCGCTTTGCCGGGAAGTCTGAACCTTGGTTTAGGCGAGCCCGATCTTCCAACACCAGAAGTCATTCGTCGCGCTGCTGTCCGATCAATCATTGACGAACAGAATGGGTACACTTCGCACGCAGGCTTATCTGGTCTACGTGAGAAAATTGCGGGCAGCTATCCATACCTCCACGGCAACATTGAAAAAGTTCTGGTCACAGCCGGATCGCAAGAGGCTTTATATCTTGCGTTGTTGAGTCTTGTTGACGAAGGCGACGAAGTGTTACTGCCGAATCCCGGCTTCGTTGCTTACCCGACGATTGTGCAGATGGCTGGCGCGACGGCGACCTACTATCGATTGCCTGCCGACAATAACTTCGAGTTTGACCTCGACAGTTTTCGACGTGCGTTGACTCCACGCACCAAAGTTGTCGTCTGCATAAGTCCTTCCAACCCGACGGGCCGCGCCCTATCCCGGGCTGATCTTGAAGGCATCGCGGATGCTTTGAGAGACCACGACGCTTATTTGATCTCTGATGAGATCTATCGGGACCTTTATTATTCAGACGGTCGGCCGGAGTCGGCATCTTCCTATCACGATCGCACTATCGTGATTAGTGGGTTATCGAAATCGATGAGTATGACCGGATGGCGCCTTGGTTGGATGTGTGGGGACGTTGACGTCATTCAGTCGGCGTTGGTGTTGCATGGTTATGTAACAACGTGTGCCTCGACAGTTTCACAGAAAGCGGCACTGGTCGCGTGGACTGACGAGGCAGAAGCGTCGCGTGAGGATTTCCGAAAGACATTCAAGTCGCGAAGGGATCACTTGCTCAGTTTGATCGATATCGAGTTGGGATTAAGAGCAGTAACCCCGGATGGCGCGTTCTACACGATGATTGATGTTGCTCGTTATGGTTCATCGATGACGGTTGCCGATGCGCTTTTGGAAGAGAGAGTAATCACAGTGCCGGGTGCGGCGTTTGGAACCGAGGCTGAAGGTTTTCTGCGCGTCTCATTCTGCGCTGACCTGGAGGCCCTGACTGAAGGGGTAGGCAGAATGAAGAAAGCGTTCCAAAGCTTTGAGTTGGCGAGTGGCGAGGAGGTCAGTACCGTAACGCGGTAGCGTCGGGTCCGTTACTCTGCAGGTGATCGTGTCTGGCGGTACTGACCTCATCATCACGCGCCTGGCTAATTAATCAGAGATTGGTAGATACAAATGACTAGTAAACTTCGCGTTGGGATTCTTGGGGCGACGGGAATGGTGGGCCAGCGGTTCATCCAGTTGCTGGAAAATCATCCTCAGTTTGAAGTGACTGCGGTGGCTGCGTCGGATCGCTCACAGGGAAAGAGCTACGGTGAGGCTTGCACGTGGCGACTCACCGGCGAAATGCCACTCGCAATACGTTCGCTGAAAGTTCAAGCTCCAGCACCGCCGCTTGATTGCGACCTGGTGTTTTCGAGTTTGCCTGGTGACATCGCGCGGGAAACTGAAAGTAGCTTTGCCGCGGCTGGCTATCCGGTAATCAGCAACTCGTCGGCGTTTAGAATGGACGAAGATGTTCCGCTTCTAATCCCTGAGGTTAACCACGAACACCTTGGTCTACTGGTGCAACAGCGTTCCGTGTTTCCGTCTGGTGGTTTCATCGTTACGAATCCAAACTGTTCGACAATTGGCTTAGTACTGGCGCTCGCGCCGATCCATCGCGCATTTGGCGTAGAGGCGACGATTGCAACAACACTGCAGGCGATTTCTGGTGCTGGCTATCCGGGCGTCGCCTCGCTCGACATCCTCGATAACGTGTTGCCATACATCGGTGGTGAAGAAGAGAAGATCGAAACGGAGACCACGAAGATCCTGGGTGACTTTGAAAGCAATGCGATCAAAACGGCGCCGATAAAGGTCAGTGCTCAGTGTCATCGAGTGAATGTTGCCGATGGCCACATGGTTGCTGCGCGTATAAAGCTCAAACAGCATGCAAGTCTCGATGATTTACGTAACGTTCTGGCGACCTACACTTCGTTGCCACAGGAACTCGGGCTGCATTCTGCGCCGCAATATCCGATAGTGATTCGCGACGAACAGGATCGACCACAGCCAAAACTTGATCGCGATGCCGGCGCCGGCATGTCCGTAACTATCGGACGATTGCGCGCGGATGCGGTTTTCGACTACCGCTTTGTTTCGCTCAGTCACAATACAATTCGCGGCGCCGCCGGTGCTGCG
>QHXL01000282.1:13272-13780 GCA_003222935.1 Acidobacteriota bacterium | reverse complement strand
TTTGTCGATCGCTTACCATGATGCAGAGTGGGGCGTGCCGCAACACGACGACGAGCTGTTGTTTGAGTTTCTTATTCTCGAGGGTGCGCAGGCCGGGCTGAGTTGGGAGACGATCCTGAGGAAGCGCGAGAACTATCGCAAAGCCTTCGATAATTTCAAGCCTGCGAAAGTAGCAAAGTACGACGAACGCAAAGTCGCGACCTTGATGAACGATGAGGGCATCGTTCGAAACCGTCTAAAGATCAACTCGGCTGTCTCTAATGCAGAGGCTTTCCTAAACGTGCAGCGGGAGTTTGGCAGTTTCGATGAATATGTCTGGCGCTTCGTTAACGGGGAACCCATCAAGCGAAAACGCGGACAGCCCGTATTACCCACAAGCGACACCTCAGACGCGTTGAGTAAAGACCTTTTGAAACGCGGCTTCAGGTTTGTCGGCTCGACAATCTGTTATTCGTTCATGCAAGCCGTCGGTATGGTCAACGATCACGACATCACATGCTTTCGAAGT
>QHXL01000282.1:8745-13246 GCA_003222935.1 Acidobacteriota bacterium | reverse complement strand
TGTCACCGCTTTCTTCCGAGGCCCTCTATTGAAGTACGTATCTAACAAAGCGGTGCCGGGCCACCGCACTCCAAGGAGGTCCTTCTTGCGACGATCACTTTTACTCCTCGTCATCCTCGGCGTTCTCTCGGGTTGCCAAAGTTATGAGAAGGGTCTCGAGCAAAGTGTTGCTCGCGCTGATGAGACGGGCGCTATAGCACTCTTGCGCGCAATTGCCCTCGCAGAGCGCACTTACAGTTTGACTAACTCCGGGGAGTACGGAACGCTTAAACAACTTGCTGACGGCGGTTTTCTAGACGCTCGCTACGCTAGTGAGAAACCGGCTAGAGATTACGTCGTAAACCTGGTTGTTACTCCAAAGGAATCGGGGAAGCCGGAAGGCTCGTTTGTTTGTAATGCGGAGCCAGAAAAGCCGGGGGAACGATTGGGACGACACTTCTATATCGACTCATCCTCAATGCAAATCCATTACAACGATACGCAGCCAGCGACAGCCAGCGACCCTATCGTGCAATAAAGCTATGCAAAAAGTTAATCTCCAGGAAAAGCTTTCGCTCATCAACGATCACTGGAACCCTCGCATCGCCGGCGAACTCAACGGGCAATACGTCAAGCTGGTTAAGTTTCAAGGTCCGTTTACGTGGCATCATCACGACAATGAAGATGAGCTTTTCATGGTCGTGAAAGGTCGATTCCGCATGGATTATCGCGACGAGGCAAGTTCCGACAAGGAAACATGGATTGAGGAAGGTGAGATGATCGTCGTTCCACGCGGAGTCGAGCACCGTCCCTTCGCGGAAGAGGAGTGTCACGTTCTATTGTTCGAACCAGCGTCAACACTCAACACTGGTAATGTCGAAGATCAGTTTACGCGGAAAGAGTTGGAGAACATCTAACACGCAAGTAGACCCACCAAATTCTAATGCACGGTATCCAGCTTTCGTGCGACTATTGCCCCACTACCTACACGGGAGACACTCAATGAACGTTGCTCAATTAAAAGTAAAGTTTGCATCAGTTTTCGTTCTTTCGCTGTTGATGTCGAGTGCGATTGCGCAGTCGACAATCAATCAGCAAAACGCTCATGCTGGACCAACGCAAACCGCTGCCAGTGCACTTGCTTCGCTACCCGAAGCCGACACAGTGATCTATGCAAGTCCACAACGTATCCTGAATGAAGCGGCGCCAAAAGTTGTTTCTGCAACAGAGCTGGCAAAGTTGCGCGCAGAATTTGTCGACTTGAAACGAACGATAGGAATTGATCCGGCCAGTGTTGAGTTTGTTGCCATCGCCGTTCGCTTCAATAAGCCCCAGGCAGATTTGAGTTTTGTTGCACCCGATGTATTGGCGGTGCTGAGCGGCGATTTCAGCGCAGATTCAATGGCCACATTGATTGGATCTTTACTACAGGATCAAGCGAAAACTGAAGCGTATCGCTCGAAGACCCTGACGCTATTTAAGGTCGATCCAATAGCCGAGTCCGCCGTAAAAAACCCGATTCTCAAATCTTTTGCTGAACTTGGTGTGGTGGCACTCAATTCCAACACATTAGCACTGGGAACCATTCCCTATTTGAAATCCGCCGTAGATGCCAGTGAAGGAGACGGACGCATCAATCCCATGATGTTGAATTCACTCTTGCGCGATCCTAACGCCCTCATCAGCGCTTCCGGATCGCCCTTAGTTGCGTTCACGAAGAGCTTCGGCATGCTGGGTACACAAACTACGCCGCGCGAAGCAACGTGCAACACTCGGTTTGGAGAATTTTATTCGTCAGTCACTCTCGTCGGAACGAACTTCAGTTTGCGTGGAGCAATCAACACTGACAATCCCGATACGACTAAGATCATGCACAGTTTGATCTCGAGTCTTCTTGAACCTGCAATAGGCGCGATACCTGACAAGCAAGCGCAGGAACTTATCAAGCGAGTCAAAATGTCGCCGCGAGAAAACGAGATCGTTTGGGAGGCTGACGTCGCAACGGAAACGGTCGCGACCTATTATCGCGAACAAACGCAACCAAAGCCGATTCCTACAACAACGACCAAGCCGGCTGCTACAAAACCGAAACGACGTATTCGTCGCAAATCGTAGAACTCTCCGTGCTTCCCTGCGTACTTTGCGTCTCTGCGGTTAGTGATTTGGTAACATTCATACCGCAGAGTCGCAGAGAGCGCTGAGGCTGCGCCAATGACATTGAAATACGTGTTCTCGGTTCACTTGTTGAGAAGCAGGTCACCACACCCGAGTATTACCCACTGACTCTCAACGCACTGACACTCGCCTGCAATCAAAAGAACAATCGACATCCCGTAACTGCTTACAACGACGAACAGGTTGCTGAAGCACTCGAAACGTTGCGCGAGAAAAACCTGACTTATGTTTTCTACGGCAGCACGAGTCGAGTACCGAAGTATAAACATGTCATGCCCGAGGTTCTTCGCGTCACCCATCCTGAAGTTGCCTTGCTGTGTGTTTTGATGTTGCGTGGTGCACAAACACCTGGCGAACTGCGCGGCAACGCAGCTCGTCTTCATGAATTCTCGGGTCTTGAAGAGATCGAACAAACGTTAAATGGCTTGATCTCGCGCGACGAACCGCTGGTAGTTCGTCTCCCTCGCCAACCGGGTCAGAAGGAGGTCAGGTTTGTACACCTTCTGGCGGGTGACGTCGATGTCGAATCCTTTGCTGAAGCTGAACGTGCTCCTGCCGTTCCGCGCAGAACAAGTTCAGAAACAATTGAACGACTCGAGCAAAGGGTCGAGGTACTGACGACTGAAGTTGAAAAACTCCGGCAGCAGTTTGAGGAATTCCGAAAACAATTTGACTGACCTGAAGACCCCTCTGTGATTCACAAACTTCACTTCCCGAAGCTTCCGCTTTCCCAGTTTGTGGAAAACATCTGGTACGTCCAGGGACAACACGTCGACTATGCCCGTGAGAAAATTCTTCCGGACGGCGCAATTGAGCTGATCATCGATCTCGATAGTTGGCCCAAGAAGATCTTCGACGATGAAATCACGACCGATCGTTATCGAACAGTCAAACGAGCCTGGATCTCCGGCGAACGCACCCGCTACATAGTTATCGGCACTGATAACACACACCTGATCGGCATTCGCTTCAAACCGGGAGGCGCTTACCCCTTTTTTGGTTTCCCTATTTCGGAGTTGAGTGAGTACGTGACGGAGTTGGACTTGATCTGGGGCCGCCTGGTTTACGACATTCGCGATCGACTCCTTGAAATTGAGTCCCCGGAGGAAAAGTTACAGCGGCTTGAGTCGTTCCTGCTCGAACAAGTAAAGCTCAGTCTTGTTCCTAACAAGTCAATCGCCTTTGCAGTACAGCAGTTGCAAAACTCGCCGCAGTTTCTTGCCATAAGAGACCTGGCAGCCCAAATCGGTATCACTCAGAAACATCTAATCACGCAGTTTGAAAAAGTCGTTGGACTACGGCCGAAGAGCTTCGCGCGCGTCGCCAAGTTCACAAAGGTGTTGAATGTCATAGAGCAACAGAAACAGGTTGAGTGGACGTCGATTGCATATGAGTGTGGTTACTACGATCAGGCGCACTTCATCAAAGAGTTTCACACCTTCTCAGGGCTCAACCCATCCGCATACTTAACTCGCCGCGGCGATTATCTCGGGTACATTCCGCTGGACTAGATCTTAGCCGCAGATTTACGCAGATCTCCGCAGATACGAACAGATTCTCAGCATCTGATCGGGTTCAATCTGCGTAAATCTGCGGCTAAGATCCATTAGGTTAATTTTTTACAATACACCTCTCCACGACTTGCGTAAGAATCAATCCGTTCTTAACTCTTACTCAGAAGGAGCAACCCCGACGTGGACTTTTCACAAATTAACTACTTCGCTGTGCTCGCCGCCGCACTCTCGACCTTTGTACTCGGTGGTCTATGGTATTCGCCGATACTGTTTGGCAAGGCGTGGATGCGCGTGAACAACTTTTCTGACGTTGACGTGGCTGCGTTCAGCAAAGCTCGAATGTTTGGTTGGGCGTTCGTATTCGCGATTGTCATGTCGCTAAACCTCGCGATGTTCCTGGCTGCACCAGGTACAAATGCAACCTGGGGAATGGCGGCGGGAGGTCTTGCGGGGTTTGGCTGGGTAGCGATGGGTGTCGCGATTATCGGAGTCTTTGAAAACCGCTCGTGGGGCTACATAGCAATCAACGGTGGTTACATGATTGTGGCATTCGTCGTAATGGGCGCCATCCTTGGAGCATGGCGCTAGTGGATGGCGTAAGAGGACGACTGTTTCATGCCTGGGCTCATGATTCAGCTATGCAAACCTCTTGGGCAGAAGTATAATACGCGTCCCTTATGAATTTAGAGATTTTCCATCCAGCGGTCTCACGCTGGTTTGATCGTACTTTCCCCGAAGCGACCGAACCGCAGCTTCACGCCTGGCCGCAGATCAAGCAACACAAACATACGCTCATAGCCGCGCCGACCGGATCGGGTAAGACTCTCGCGGCA
>QHXL01000282.1:8158-8668 GCA_003222935.1 Acidobacteriota bacterium | reverse complement strand
CAGCGCAACCTGCAACTGCCGCTCGAAGGTATTCAAGCTGAACTAAGAGCGATGGGCCTACCGGAGATAAATATTCGCACTCTGGTACGCACGGGCGACACGCCGCAGGCAGAACGCACGGCAATGACTAAGCGTCCTCCCCATATCGTAGTCACGACGCCGGAGTCTCTGTATATCCTGCTTACCAGCGAAGGTGGCAGGCGCATGTTGGAAACTGCTCGAACGCTGATTCTTGACGAAATTCACGCGGTAGTCGGCGACAAACGCGGTTCCCACCTGGCTCTCTCGATCGAACGCCTCGAACAGTTAGTTCGTCAACACGCTGCTGCGTCATCCCAAAACAGCAGCGCATCCCTGGTTCGCATAGGACTCTCTGCAACTCAACGTCCAATCGAAGAGGTAGCACGTTTCCTGGTCGGCACAGAAAATATCGACGCGAGTAACATTCCGAATTGCGCCATCGTCGATAGCGGTCATGCACGGCGACTGGACCTGGCCATTGAGCTTCCC
>QHXL01000282.1:0-8021 GCA_003222935.1 Acidobacteriota bacterium | reverse complement strand
ACATCTGGGTGAGCGCATCGGTGATGAAAACATCGCGGCGCACCACGGTAGTCTCGCACGCGAACAACGGCTCGTCGCTGAACAACGACTGAAAGCCGGTGAACTGAGCGCTCTTGTTGCGACCGCGTCGCTGGAACTTGGTATCGATATTGGCGACGTCAACCTTGTTTGTCAGTTGGGATCGACTCGTTCCATTGCCAGTTTTCTTCAACGGGTAGGGCGTTCAAATCACACGGTTGCCGGCTTTCCGAAAGGAAGAATCTTTCCACTCTCGCGCGATGAGTTAGTTGAGTGTGTGGCGATTGTCGATGCCGTCAGACGTGGCGAACTCGATCATCTCGAGATTCCAGGACAACCTCTGGACATACTCGCTCAACAGCTCGTGGCTGCAGTTGCCGCGGAAGAGTGGACCGAGGATGCACTCTATGAAATGGTCCGGCGTGCTTATCCTTATCGAAACCTCGAACGCGAACAGTTTGATTCGATCGTGCGAATGCTGGCCGAAGGGTTCACCACCAAACGTGGGCGGCGTTCGACCTATCTACACCACGATGCCGTAAACCAACGCCTGCGCGGCCGTCGAGGCGCACGTCTCGCGGCAATTACTTCCGGCGGCGCTATCCCAGATACAGCTGATTACGCGGTAGTCCTCGAACCAAGTGAACTGGTGATTGGTTCGGTAAATGAAGACTTCGCCATTGAGAGTCTGCAGGGCGACATCTTTCAACTTGGTAATACTTCGTGGCGAGTGTTGCGGGTTGAACAGGGTAAAGTTCGTGTCGAAGATGCTCATGGTCAGCCGCCGTCGATTCCATTCTGGTTAGGAGAAGCTCCGGCGCGAACCGAGGAGTTATCTGCCTCAGTCTCACGGCTGCGAGAAGAAGTAGCGTCGAGAGTAACGGAATTGAAGAAGGTCGACACTGTTGTGGACGAAGAGACGAGTGAAATCGGTGAGGAACGCAAACTTACCTCGTCGGTAGATCTTGAAACTTCTATCTCGTGGCTGACCGATGAAGTTGGAGTCAGCCGTTCAGCGGCCGAACAGATTGTCGAATACCTCGCCGGCGCGAAGATTGTTCTCGGAGTTATGCCTTCCCAGGACAATCTCGTACTGGAAAGATTCTTCGACGACAGCGGCAGTATGCAGCTGGTGCTTCATTCTCCTTTCGGCAGTCGGATAAACCGCGCCTGGGGCCTCGCACTTCGCAAACGGTTTTGTCGCAAGTTCAATTTCGAACTCCAGGCGGCAGCGACTGAGGATGCGATAGTGCTGTCGCTTGGGCCAACTCACAGTTTTCCGCTCGATGAAGTCTTTCACTATCTGAACTCTAAAACTGTTCGACAACTTCTCTGCCAGGCATTGCTCGATGCGCCGATGTGGAACATTCGTTGGCGTTGGAACGTGACGCGTTCCCTGGCAGTGCTGCGACGTCGCGGCGGCAAGAAGATTCCGGCACAGTTGCAACGAATGGATGCTGAAGACCTGTTGACCGCAGTCTTTCCCGATCAGGTAGCTTGTGGCGAGAATCTTCCAGCCGGCGAACGTGAAATTCCAGCCCATCCGCTCGTCGACCAAACCGTCAAGGATTGTCTTGAGGAAGCAATGGACATCGATGGTTTGGAGAAACTGCTCGTGTCGATCGAGCGGAACGAAAGGAATCTCTTCGCCCGCGACGTCATTGAAGCATCACCGCTGTCCCAGGAAATACTCAATGCCAGGCCTTATGCCTACCTCGATGATGCACCATTAGAAGAGCGCCGAACTCGCGCGGTGTTTCAGAGACGCTGGTTGGATCCGCAAGAGGCGAGCGACATGGGGAAACTCGATCAGGGTGCAATCGATCGAGTGCGTGATGAAGTTTGGCCCGAACCGCGAAATGCAGACGAACTCCACGACGCGTTGGTAGAGTTAGGTTTTGTTTCGGAAAGCGAAGGGGTTGATTGGAAAGACTTCTTTTCGCAGTTGAATACTGATCGTCGCGCTGCGTTGTTAAGAACCGGACCGAGTCAAGAAACAAGACTGTGGGTTGCCGCAGAACGGCTACCGCAAATCAATGTTGTCTATCCAAATGCACAACTCACTCCTGCCATCACGGCGCCGGAAAGTGTTTCGCGAACCGAATGGCAGTTTGAAGAAGCGTTAGTCGAAATACTTCGGGGACGGCTGGAAGGTTTAGGACCGGTTACCGTAGCCCAGTTAACCGAGTCGTTTGGTCTCAACAAACTCGAGATTGAAACTGGCCTGCTTAAACTGGAAACTGAAGGTTTTGTAATTCGCGGTCGCTTTACTCCGGGAACAACTGAAACTGAGTGGTGCGCGCGTCGATTGCTGGCGCGTATTCATAGCTACACACTCAATCGACTGCGCCAGGAGATCGAGCCTGTATCGAGTGCCGACTTCGTGCGGTTTATGTTGGCCTGGCAGAAGCTCGCGCCCGATCACCAGATGGAAGGGCCTGAGAGCGTTCGGGCGATCATCGAACAACTCGAAGGTTTTGAAGCACCCGCTGCTGCCTGGGAAGCCGAACTCTTGCCGAGTCGTTTAGTTGAATACGATCCCGCCTGGCTGGATGCCTTGTGTCTGTCGGGGGAACTTGTTTGGGCCAGGCTGACCCCGCCAGTTCGGACAACAAATGAAGACGGTGTTGAGCGACCCAGGGGCGGAGCGCCAGTGCGCAATACTCCTATCGCTCTCCTGCGAAGAAAGAACTTTGCTCTATGGAGTAGTGTTTTCCCATTGGCGTCGCAGAACTTGAAAGAGACTGACTTTTCAACAACTACTCAAATCGTCTTCGAGTACCTGAATGAGCGGGGTGCTTCGTTCTTCACAGACATTGTTGAAAATACAAAACTCCTTCGCAGCCAGGTTGAAGAATCGTTGGCGGAACTAGTCGCGAATGGTGTCGTGGTGTCCGACAGCTTCAGCGGCCTGCGCGCATTGTTGACGCCCGGAAGTAAGAAAACACAGGCGGCTTCGCGTCGAAAACATCGACAACCCGTGTACGACATGGCCAGCGCGGGACGTTGGTCCATCCTCAAGCGGAATAACATCGAAGCCAACTCAAATCAAAAGGCGGTTGATCATGAAACTGCCGAAGAGGTCGCGTGGGTGTTGTTGAGTCGATACGGGGTCGTCTTCAAACGTTTGCTTGAGCGCGAAGGGATGTCAGTACCCTGGCGTGTGATGTTGCGTATCTATCACCGGCTCGAGGCGAGAGGTGAGATTCGCGGCGGACGTTTCGTAGGTGGCATATCAGGTGAACAGTTCGCCTTACCTGAAGCTGTGGGAATGTTGAGAGCGATTCGGCGTCAGGATGCTCAGGAGAGTTTGATCTCTGTGAGTGCCGCGGATCCCCTCAATGTGGTTGGCATCATCACGCCGGGTAACCGTATCACTTCACACACGAGCAATCGTATTCTTTATCAGGATGGTTTACCCATCGCAGTACTTGAATCAGGTGAGACCCGGTTTCTTACTGAATTGAGTCGGGCAACAGAGTGGAAAGCCAAGGCTGCGCTCGTGAGAAAAGTGAGCCCTCCGCAACTACGTTCCTACCTGCAACGACCAGCCTAGTGATCAGTTTTCATTCAACCATGTCGTTTACTAAACGCACGAAATCGTGTCGTACCAGTACGTCTTCTTTCCAGTTTTGCTCAGCAATTCGGGGGTTTTTGGGCTTTTCGTTGAGGAATGCTCCTTGCCGTACTTCTACGCAGGGAGGTATGAACAAGTGAATTACTCGAGTAGAAAACCAAATAGGTACTTGTTGGCCCTCTTCATGTTTTTCGGAATCCTCTTTTTCGTGAGCAGCAATGCTCAGGCTCAATGGGGTTACGGAAGAAATGATGATCGCTACCGCCGCGACGATCGCTACGGTAATAACAACTCGTACCAGGTCGTACGCCAGCAAGGTTATGTTGCTGGATTGAGAACTGGAGCTTCCGACGCTCAACGAGGCCAAAGCTACAGTCCACAACGATCGCATTACTGGAGAGATGGCGCGGACGGATACCGGTCAGGTTATGGAAACAGGGGCCAGTATCAACAACTTTTCCGCTCAGCCTTCGCTCAAGGTTACCGCGAGGGTTATCAACGTTATGCTGGTAACAATCGCCGAGGTAACAACGGTCGCTATGGAAATGGTCGTTGGCCCTGGTAACAAAACTTAATTAACATGCGAAAAAGAATGCCGCGATTTCCAAACGGAGTCGCGGCATTCTTCTTTCAGGGATATTGCACTTCACTAGATCAATGCAAGTTAGGAAGGGGGCAAACTGCTGAAGTCCGCTTTGCCCCTCTCAATTTGTCCGTAGCTCTCTCGCGCTCGATGGCGGTTCTGTGTTATCAACAACCACCGCTAGAGAGAACCTTATGAGAACAAGAATCTTCTTGTTGGGAGTCGTCTCAGTGCTCGTACTTTCGCTTCCACGAACAGCTCAGCTCGAAGTACCAACTCACTTAAAAGCGGACGACAACTTTACGCTGAGTAAAGTGACTGACGGGGTTTATGCAGCAATTGCTAAATCGGGTGGACTCGCCTCCGGTAATGCAGGTTTCGTGGTTGGCTCTGAAGGTGTGCTGCTGGTCGATACGTTTTTCACTCCAACCGCGGTCGAGGATCTACTTGAAACCATTGCTTCTGAGACAAAGCAGCCGATCAAATACGCAATCAACACTCACTATCATCTCGATCATACTGGCGGCAACCAGGTCTTAACGGCACGCTCAGTTCCTATCATTGGCCACGAGAATCTCATCGCCTGGCAAACAACGAAGAATCGACGCTTTCTACCGGCGACTGAAGAATTGCAAAAGAGAAGAAGTGATGCAGCGAAGCAACTGAGTGAAATACCCGCAGATCAGGCCGACAAGCGAACCACACTCGAGCGGCAACTAAAGCGTTTCGACGCAATGCTCGCAATCAAGTTAACAAATCCTACCGTGACTTTCGGGAGTGGGACCCTCCATCTTTTTCTCGGCAGCACTGAAGTGATTTTGTTTACGTTGCCGGGACACACAGGCGGCGACATACTTGCTTACGTGCCGAGCGCAAACGTCGTGTTCACCGGCGACATGGGTGGGCGCAAGACTCTGCCAAACCTGGTCGACGCCACAGTAAACGACTGGATACCTTCGTTGGACCAGTTGCTGAGTAAATATCCGACGGCTCAGTTTGTACCTGGCCACGGCGCGGTTGCGACCGCTGCTGAGATTCGCGAGTTTCGAGATTATCTGTTCGATTTGCGCGCCAGAGTACAGCAAGCACGCGCCGACGGATTGTCACTCGAACAGGCAAAGCAGCAATTGAAACTGCCTGACAAATACAAGGCATTTGCCTTTCAGAATTTCGCCACCCCGAATGTGGAAGACATGTACAAGGAATTAGTAGGCACCAAGGCTAAGTGATCCTCCTTGGAGTGCGGTGACCTGTCACCGCTTTCTAAGGTTCCTCGTAAACAGTGTCACTTTAACAAAGCGGTGACCGGTCACCGCACTCCAAAGGAGAACCATGAATATACTCGGAATCGCTGGAAGCATCCGGCAAGGATCATTCAATCAACTCGCGCTGCGAGCTGCACAAGGATTGGCGCCAGCGGGAACAACCATCGAGACTTTCGATATCAAAGGCTTGCCGGGTTTTAGCCAGGACGATGAAGCAAATCCACCAGCCCAGGTTGTCGAACTTAAACAGCGAATTCGAAGTGCCGACGCTATTCTCCTGGTGACTCCCGAATACAACTACTCCGTTCCCGGTGTCTTGAAGAATGCGATCGACTGGGCCTCACGTCCTTACGGTGATAGCGCATGGACCAGGAAGCCTGTCGCAATCATGGGCGCCAGTGTTGGCACGCTGGGCACAGCGCGCGCCCAGTATCACCTGCGACAGATGTTTGTGTTTCTGAATATGTATGCCGTGAACCAACCCGAGGTAATGATCGCACATGCTCACAAGCATTTTGATGAGCAGGGTAATTTGACCGACGAGACGGCGAAAAAGTTGATCGGGCAATTGCTGGAGGAGTTGGTTGGGTTGACTAAGCAGCTGGCGAAGTAGCTATTTCACTTCAAACTTATACGAGATCGTTCCGCTTATCTTTCCACCGGGCTGAAACCTTGAGCCCCGCGCGGCAGCAACACAAGCCGCGGTCAGCAAGGGATGTCCTGAAACGCCGCTGGCGAAGACGACTTTTCCGTTCTCATCAACGGTCACCTGGATAACTACCAATCCTAAAGCACGCACGGATTTTCCGATTGCTGGATATGAAGGTTTCGTTAACTCGACCACTCGCTCTGCAAGTTCACCCTCTGCGATAGGATCCTTAACCTCGATGGTCGAGTTGGATGCCGTCGTGATCGTGTCTTCGGGTGCAGTCGAAGACTTACCTTCCAGGCTACCTGCGGCAAGCTCATCCTGACGCGCAAGATCCAGCTTGCTCAACTTACGATAAGCATCAGCTCGATCGCGAAGAAAGTAAGGACTTTTCGGATCGAGCTTTATCGCTTCGTTGTAGTCAGCTATGGCCTTATTGAATTCCTTCGCCTCCGCATAGGCACGACCGCGATGCGCAAAATGATAAGCAAAGTCAGGCGCCAGGCGTATCGCTTCACCGTAGTCCTTGATCGCCTGGTCTAACTCCCCCTGCTTCTGATAGAGACCTGCGCGAAAGGCAAACGCCACGGACTTCCCAAACTCACTGCTAATAAACTCGATCGCTTTTGTCGAATCAGCGATAGCTTTGTCAGTCTCACCTAACTTGTCTTGAACTTGCGCACGACTATGGTAAATGTCGCCGTTTTCGGGTTGCAACTTAAGGGCGTAATCAAGGTCAGCAAGTCCTTTCAGGTAATCACCCTTGTTTGCCAGCACTGCTCCCCGACACGCATAGGCTGTCGCCGATTTTGAATCAAGCCGGATCGCTTCTGAGCACGCGCCCAGCGCGCAGTCAAACTCCTCCGCACGCACGTGTTCCATTCCTCGTTCGACAAACTCGTAAGCACTATGAGGATCTGGCTTACCAGCAACCTGACACTTGTATTGTTTGGTGTATCGCGAGAGTGGATTCGAGCAGGCGAGGATAGCGGCGAGAAAGATGCCGCCCGCTAAGATCGAGGAAAATCTGAAGTGTGAGTGTCGCTTCATTCAAAATGGGACAGTAAAGTAGACGCAACACTGCCTGAACTGTCGCCGTAAAAACGTCCAGTAGAAAGAACAGTCACCTAACCAGCCAAGGTTTGGGGAAACTCTTCTTGTAACAGAGTGAGGTTAAGAACCTGCACACAAAGGGTTCACGGAGTGACTAACCCTTTCTTGATATTTCTTTGCCATGCTTCGAAATTTCGAATACGACGTTTTGCCTGCTTCCGTGTCAGGTTCATTTCCTGGGCAACAAAATCTATACGAGACGTGCGGTCTTTCTTTTTATCGTAACGATCACCCGGCGCTTTGAGGTAGATTTTGTAGGCCTGAGACCACTCCGCCTTAATTTCTTCAGTGGCCTGTATTCCCCGCTTCTCTGGCATGCTCCTACTCCTTCCGACATTGTCCGACTCGGGATTCTACACTCAGAACCAATGTGAAGAAAGCAAGAGAATTCAACCGTAGTCTATTCGGATGGTCCAGTTGAGCTCCGGCATAGCTCTAGCTGTGCTGAAACTCCTCACTCTTTTTCCTACTGAACCATCGCAGCACTGAAAACGCGCTGGCCACCACAGCAATGCCGATCATCGAATAAACCAAATAGGCAAACAAATCGGAATTCATGTAGCGGATCAACTTGCGACCGAAATACAGTGCGAGAATTGCTTCGATAGTGTAACGAATCAAACGGCCAAGAAAGACCGTTCCCAAAAGTTTTGCCCTGGGATATTGGAGTGCCGAGGCCGTCATGATTACAGGTGTAAATGGGAAAGGAGGTGGCAATAACGTCGTTACGAATAGAGTGGCGCCGGCCTTGTCGTGCATTTTCTGCTTGAGGTCCTGGATTGTTTTGGGTTTGACGAAACGTTGCAGACCTTTTTC
>QHXL01000591.1:2998-5434 GCA_003222935.1 Acidobacteriota bacterium | reverse complement strand
TACTTCACAAATTTCCTTATTCAATCTATTTCGTAAATGAATCGGAAGCGATCGCGATCATCGCCGTGCTGCATCAACATCGACGGCCAGGGGAGTGGAAGTCTCGTCGATAACCGGTGCAGTAGCCCGGCCATAAGGGAGGGTGTGATCGTCCGCGTTAGCGGACGACTGAAAATAGCCCAGGCTTTCAAGCCTGGGATCACCATAAATATAAGAAGTTAGAGCCCGCTTTAGCGGGCGAAAGGCTTCAGCCGTCCGTTTCACGGACTGAGGAATTTCATTCGCTTGTGATCCCACCGATGAATCGGTGGGCTATTTTCAATCGTCCGCTGGCGCGGACGCGCGTCATGCGAAGTAATCATCCGCGACAATCTGGTGAAGATTGTCATCGACACTCCCGACTCGCAGAATAATCGTCGCTGGATGAAACAATACAAAGATCGATGACGAGCAAAGCTTGAACAAACCGACCTGTGGATGATGAGTTACGCGGTTGAAGTTGATTAGAGGGCGTCCCGCTGAAACGGAACGAATCGCAAAATCGAAGGCCTGACACAATCACTTTGACGATTCACGGTTCTTGCTGGTTGTCCGCACTCGTCGTCGTTCCTGCGGAACTTTTCGGTCGGTTCATGAAGTCCGATAGCGCCGCTGTGGCTATGGGCTGCTCCGAAAAAGTAGCCACTACCTTATCTGCCAACGCGCTCACTTCATCACTAAGTCGATCTTCTTGTCTGTACCTCTCTATAATGCCCATGAGCCGGGCAAAATCGTAGACGCTCCGAAGCTCTTCATTGTTTTGAAACTCTAGCAGGCTGCTGAAAAACTGAGCGTTACTATTGATGTTCTGTTCTGCAATCAGTTTTGGTTGTCAGCAATGAGTAATTTTCGTCGAGTTAACGATCTTCTGAGTGGCTGGTTTGCCACTTTCTTTCGCTTAGCTAAACAACCGGGGACAGTTTGGCCCGGATCGTCACGTTACTGCCGAGAGATTTCTGATTCTGACCAAGTTGTAAGCAGCGGTGGCGAACTTGAAGATCCAATCCACCAACTCCAAGCCTCGGTGTCGAGTCTTGCGCAACAGTCCTACGGTCTTCAGCCAACCGAAAATCTCTTCCACTCGTTTGCGTTTCCGTTGACTGATTTTATAACCAGGATGGCGAGTTGTTCGTTGATCGATAGCACTGCCGCCGCGTCGTCTCTGGTTTTGCGCTACGTGCGGCGTCACTCGGCGTTGCCGCAAGTCGCTGACGAAGCCTTGCGTGTCATAAGCTTTATCGGCCGCCAAGGTCACCCGCTTGCCGGGTTGACCCAACAACGCCAGCGCCGTTTCCCGTTCCGCCGTGCCGCTGGCTCTCGTCAACTGCGCATTGACCACCAAGCCGTTGCGATTTTCCATCAGTACGTGTCCCTGATAAGCGAGTTTTGCTTCGCTGCCCTTGGTCTTCTTAAACAATCTCAGATCGCTGTCGGTAGTCGATTGATGTGTCTCATTCGAGCGTTTTTGGCCGTGAAAGTTCACCGTCGGATTCCCCGGATCATCCGGCTTGTCGTCGCTGCCGCGCCCCGACTGCTCCTTCGGTTGGAAGCTTTTCAGGCTGGCCCAGCCTTCAACCATCGTCCCGTCTACCGTGAAGTGTTCGTCCGAAAGCAATTCCTTCGTGCGGGCCAATTCCAGCACCGCGGCGAAGAACTCTTCGGCGATTTCTCCGCGCAGCAACCGATCCCGGTTCTTGCTGAAGGTGGTTGCGTCCCAGACCACGTCGTCCATATTCAACCCGACGAACCAACGAAACAGCAGGTTGTACTCCAACTGCTCCATCAGCATTCGCTCGCTGCGCACCGAGTAGAGCACCTGCAACAACAGTGCGCGCAACAACCGCTCGGGCGCGATCGACGGCCGCCCCGTGCGCGAGTACAACTGGGAAAAGCGCGGCGACAGTCGGGTGAAGATTTCATCCGTCATCTGGCGCAGCGGACGCAGCGGGTGATCCGCCGGCACTCGTTGCTCCGGCGAAATGTAACTGTACATCGCCGCTTGTTGTTCGTTGTCTCCCCGCATCCTGTTCCTCCGTCCTTGGCGTTGGACCAGATTATAGTTGACCAAGATCAACTCGCGGGAGAAATGTTTAGTTTTTCAGCAGCCTGCTAGAGCATTCGAAAAACTTTCGAAGTGCACTGAAGGACATTAAACGTCGGATACGAACAGTTGGAGACTACGAAAAGATCACCGAGAAACTTTCAACTCTTGAAATTGCCAATAAGTTCGTCGAGGCTGGATTTCACGTAGAATTCGATCCTCAGATCGACGTCATTAATAGTCGCGGACAGACCCGCACGAAGAAGCCAGACCTGAGAGTCACCGACCGTGAGACCAAAGAAGAGATCATTGTCGAGATTTCTCGGATGAAGGCGAGTGATCACCAGGAGTTGGTA
>QHXL01000591.1:514-2886 GCA_003222935.1 Acidobacteriota bacterium | reverse complement strand
GAAGCTCTAAAAAACATTCTGCAGCCTCGATATATCCTTCCTTATGCCGTTATTCATCGTGGGATCGAAGACGATGAGTTGAAGAATATAGTCGCTCGGCTGAACAAATTGATTGCTCACATCCGACAAACGGGTGAATTTGGTGAACTGATAATCCCGGGCGTATTTGAGGTCGGCATCGCATCTTACAACAATCATCATCTTGCGAAGGAATGGGCGGCGCGAAAGGGTATTAGGGAAAACGACATGGTTAAGGGCGCCCCCATCGAATCGGACGAAATCGCTCGCGCACGAACGAAGCTACAAACCGAGCTCAAGCAGTTGCCTCCTGGGAACGCAAGCATAGTCATCATCGAGGCAGTCGAAAACCTATTTCTTTTGGTTTATGACATAAGCGCGCTTGCTGCTTACTTGGGTGAGGAGGTGAAAAAGTATCCGCAGCTTCATTCCGCGATTTTTTATCATACCTTTGATGCGGGCGGGGGCGAGTCGTTTTCAAGGCCTATTAGTCCGCACACTTTTGTACAGCGAGTTCGCAGGGATAGTTCGACAGAACAATCCCTTGTTGTCAGGAACGTAGACTGCACAGCCGTACTACAGACTAAAACGTTGGTGAGACTTGAGAAGACTCTTTCAATTTAACGAGTTCAGTGGGCTCAGTCGGGAGAAGCTTTGACATCCGCGTGGCGAGTGCGGCTCCTTCGTCATGACACTGCACGCTTCAGCGCCAACTGAAACTGATGATCTAGACTGCGCGCCACGTTGGGGTTCAATCGATTGATATGAGCGATTCGCCCTCGAATGCTTTTGACGTATCGATCGACTTTAGGTTCCGCTAAATCGCCCTTCGTGAGTCTGTAAATTCCTGCTCGCGTATCTCGAGCGTACCTGCGGATCACGCCAGGCTTCTTGCCTAGCAGTACTCCAGTTACGCGCATTCGTTTGCCTGCCGTCATTATCTTTAACTTCTTATGCGGGAGCGAAAAGCCACCTTCGCGTAAAGCAGCCACAGCAACATTAATTACACTTCGACTCTCAGCGCCAGAAAAGATTAAGTCGTCTACCCACGTCGTGTAAGTGATTCCATGTTGTGCGCAAAAACTCCGTATCGGCTGGTCAAAGGAGAACAGAATCAGATTCGCAAGGGTACTACTGGTCGGGGCTCCTTGAGGCAGCCGCCTTTCAAACGTTGTCAGTCGTGTCAATATGGCAGCAATCTCCGGCGAGCATCCGAGTAAACGACTCCAAATCGCATAGACCTGAAACGTCGTGATGCTAGGGAAGAAGCCTTTTATGTCAGCGGTAACGATGACGCGCGCGTTCAAGTGAGGGATAATATTATCAAGTAGTGTTTTTCCTTTAACGCCTCCGCATATGTGTCCAGGCAAATGCAGAGGGCGAAGCAAGCTTCGATTAATTCTCTTTTGAATTTCCTTTGTAATCAGGATCGGGTTATCAATTTTTCTTTGTTTCGGCTCGATAGGATCTGCCGCGAATGGTGCAGGGTTGGAAATCTTTATGAACGGATCTTCGGGAGACAATCCGAGAGCATAACCAAGAACATCCAAACTTCCGATGTTAAGCCTGAGCTGGTTTCTTCCGTTTCGATTCATGGTCGCGGAGCGGTGTCGGGAACAGCACACGCGCTAATGATTCAGCCGCTTGTTGTAATTCGGATGGTTCAACCAAAGTTAAATCTTCTTCTTCACTTGCCAATAACGTGAATAAATGAGTTGGAATCCTAAGTGCCTCACTGAGTGCTCGAACGACTTTTAAGCTCGGCTTACGCTTACCTTGTTCTAACAGAGACAAATAGCTGGAGTGAAGACCTGCTTTCTCGGCTAGTTCCTTTTGCTGCAAACCTGCGATCGCTCTTGAAATTCGTAATGCTTTCGCGTAATCCATGATTATTGGTGGTAGGTGGATCGTCTCGAACTACAAGTTTATCCACTAGTGCTTACGGAATACTTTCAAAAGCTTTTCGGAAATCTGACCTACGTAACGGAACACATCCGCTTCGCTAGGATTGCGAATCCTACTAAGTTCTTTGACAAGCTTCCGAGATGCCTCAATGGCGTCTCTCTGTTCAGGTTCTAGATCCCTTCTGGCGAGCAATGCGTCAAAATGCGCAACGCACTCTCGGTACTTCCTTTTCCTTCGCATTGAAGTCTTCTCCTTTCCGGCACAGTTGCCGTGTCGCCAAGCAAGCTTCCCGAATTGGAGTGACCTAGAACCAACGACCCAACCCACAGTTTGTACGAACGTGTCGCTACAGATTCAATTAATACAATCTGTAATACTGACTGCGACGTAGTGCGCCCGAACGACGGGTGTCTGTCCCCGTGATGCACATGCGTGCACCGTTAGCTTCC
>QHXL01000591.1:0-284 GCA_003222935.1 Acidobacteriota bacterium | reverse complement strand
GGCTTTATGTGAGGGTTATCGCGATCAGTCAGTGTTTCGGCCTGTTTCAAGCCACGCTGGCAACGGGAGATTTGCTCTCGGATGATGTCATTGTCACAATCCCAGGTTAGTGTGATTACGACTTAGAGGCTCCACAAAAGCAACTAAACGGAAACAAGAAATGCTCAGCGCTACTGACGTTCATTACTTGGTGGGCTTTTGACGATCATGTCGAGTCCGGATGACGTGGACATACCGTTACCTATAAAGACGAAAAGTGATCGTTGTCCGTTTTCAGAGGAATT
>QHXL01000281.1 GCA_003222935.1 Acidobacteriota bacterium | reverse complement strand
TTCGGCCAATCGCAGTGTTAGGAGTTGAGTTAAGGCTGACTGTTCTTCCGTTCGTTTAGGAGTTACGCGAGCCAGGTCGCGGAGTTCTTCTTCGGCGCGCGACAGATCGAGCTTGGCACCGAGTTCGCGAAATGTGTTAAGTGCTCGTGAAAGATGCTCCCCAGCGCGATCGGGCAGGATCGTGGCGTATGCGCGACCAAGTTCGAGATGGGCACGGGCCGAGCGATATCGATCACCCAACATGTCGAAGATAGAAACGCTACTGCCGAAATGTTGAGCTGCAGCTGATGGATCCGAACGCGCCATCGCGAGCATCCCTGAAAGGCGATGTGCTTCTCCGCTAAAACCAAGATCCGTTGCGGAGTCGCTGGTCTCGGCAGTAACGAATTGGAGTTGTTTAGCGCATTCGTCAAGATCGCGATTGAGCAAGTGAGCTTCAGCCGAGATTAACTGTGATTCGCAGATGGCCTGTCGATCGCCGATCGTTTCTGCAAGGGTCAGTGCTTCTTGTGCCTTCTTGAGTGCCTTTGACGGGTCAGCGATCGTTAGGTAACAGCGACCCAGCGTCCGTAGCGCCTGACCTGCATACCACTTGTTTCCATTTTCAGTCGCCAGAGACACCGCACGACTCAAATAATCTTTTGCTTGATCGAGGTCGCCGCGGAGCATGTGCAGTTCGCCTAGCGAATCCAAAATCATTGGGACTTTTCCGCCGCGTTCATCGACTTCAGTAGCGAGCGAAAGTGCGCGCTCGAGTGCTTCCTGCGCACGATCCCATTGTCCGATCAGGATCAGGTTTATACCGAGGTTGTTGTAACCGTCAGCAGCGTTAGTCTTATGATCGGTGCGTTCGTAATAGGTGATCGCTTTCTTGAGATAGTCGATACCTTCCTGAGGTCGCTTCAGGAACCAACAGGCTCCAGCCATGTTTGCGTAGGTCCTGCCGAGGACGTAAGCAGCAGGTCGAACACCGATGAGCTTGAGTGCTTGCTCAAGGTTTTCGAGACCTGACTCGTAGTGACCTTCCTGGATGTCAGCAACGCCGACGCCGAAGTACGACTCGGCTAGACCGCGCCAGTCGCCGCTTTGTCGAAAACTCTCGAGTGCACGTTGAGCATAATCACGAGCGATCGGGTACTCACTGATGGTTCGATAGGTGCGCGATAGCGCAGCGTAGATATGACCCAGCTTGACGCTGCCGCTTTCGGAGTAGTCTCGAAGCGTCGCTTTGAGCATGGCGATCGCTTTTGGATGGTCCCCGTTGTAGTTGTAACCCAGGCCTATTTGGACTCGCAGGTAACTGACTGTTTGATCGTCGAGCTTGGCACGTGATTCCGGCGCCTCATACATGGAAACGGCAGCGAGGGAGTCTCGATAGTGGCCTTGCTGTTCTAAGGCAGTCGATAACGCGCATCTGGCAAGCGCAAGCACGGTCGGATTGTGTCGTGATAAGGAAATTAGGGAGGTCAGCCGATCTTTAGCCTCGGTCGATAAACCCTGATCGAGCAGCGAGCGGATCTCGTCCAACTCGCCCATGAGCGCCTCATTTGTTGGTTTCGCACGCGAGCGCAATCTGACGCGAGCGTCAGCGAGGTCAACCACACCTCTCTCTGTTGAGTGGGCTTGGTCAGGGTCCTGTGACCCGAGACCGACACGTTTATCCATTCAAGTCCATTAAATGCTCAATTGAGCAGACTTTTCATTACGTTTTTTTTAGTAGGTGGAAGGGTATGGCTAAATCTACTAAGACTCTGTGCCGCAACCGACTAATTCGGGTTGAATTTAGCACAGGAACGGGGGCCCGTACAGTTAACTGTTTACTAAGTAGACATTTTTGAGGTTGGCCCCAAAACTTGAGTTCGGGGTGCTGTTAGTCTGCTTAGCGCAAAAGCCTCATTCGAGCCTGTCTTAGTGGGCGAAATCGATGCGGCCGACAACGAGAAAGTAAGTTTTAGTGACACAGAGGTTTACAACCGAGATTTATCTCCAAAGCTCGCCTTGACACACTTTAGAGTGGTCGCTATCCTTTCCGTTTCCGTTCGCAGCGCGGAGATTCACCTAGGGTTATATGTTTGAGTCGCTTTCGGACAAATTAAAGCGGACACTGAAGAATCTGCGCGGCGAGGGGGTTCTGACCAAGGAACACGTCGACGCGGCGCTAAGGGAGATTCGTCTCGCCTTACTCGAGGCGGACGTTAACTATAAAGTCGCCAAAGACTTTATTGCTTCGGTTAAAGACAAGGCCGAAGGTCAGCAAGTTTGGCAGGAACTCAAGCCGTCAGAACAAGTCGTAAAGATTGTTTTCGATGAATTGGTTGAGTTGTTAGGCGGCCAATCGTCTCGCCTGGTTTTCACCAAGCAGGTACCCAACACGGTGATGATTGTTGGGCTGCAAGGTTCGGGTAAGACGACCTCGACCGGGAAAATCGCGCGCTGGCTTGCGACAAACCAGGATCGAAAACCACTCCTGGTTTCAGTGGACATCTACAGGCCGGCGGCTCGTGAACAGCTTAAGGTAGTCGCCCGAACTGCCGGTCAGCAGATCTTTGAACATCCGGAAACCAACGACCCGTTGACGCTTGTCCGCGAAGCTCATAAGCACGCGCAGCAGACTGGGTTCGACACTTTGCTCATCGATACTGCAGGCCGGTTGCACATCGATGACGAACTGATGGAAGAGCTCGTCAATATTAAGAATGAGACTCGTCCTGTCGAAATATTGTTTGTCGCTGATGCCATGACGGGCCAGGACGCGGTTCGGTCGGCAGAGGAGTTTCATCGTCGGGTTGGAATCACAGGTGTGATTTTGACCAAGATGGATGGTGATGCTCGTGGCGGTGCGGCACTCTCAATCAAGCAAGTGATTGGGCAGCCGGTAAAGTTTGTTGGTATGGGCGAGCGCTACGACGCGCTGGAACCGTTTTATCCGGATCGCGTGGCCCAGCGAATCCTGGGCATGGGCGACGTTCTGTCGTTGATTGAAGAAGTTCAGTCGAAAGTCGATCAATCAGAAGCCGAGGAACAGCTCAAGAAGCTGCAAAAGAACGAATTTACGTTAGACGATTTTCGTTCGCAGTTACGACAAGTTAAGAAATTAGGATCTTTCTCAAAAATCATGAAGATGCTCCCGGATCAACTCTTAGGAGGATTCGGAATGCCCCAACTCGACGACGAGCAGTCGAAGTTGATGGAGCAGGAACTCAAGCGCACCGAGGCGATGATCGACTCGATGACCTGGGAGGAGCGAAATGATCATCGAATCTTGAATGCGAATCGACGACGTCGAATCGCCCGCGGATCCGGAACGACCGTACAAAGTGTCAATCAACTCATCAAGCAATACACCGAGATGAGACAGATGATGCGACAGCTATCGAGCTCCGGGATGTTTGGTGGCGGCGGCTTCAAGAGCAAGATGATGCGAAAGATGGCGGGTATGCCCGATTTCGGTGGTTTGGGTGGCGACATGGGTGGCGACCAGAGTGCCTTGCCCGCTTTGCCTTCAGGGCCACCACGAAAGAAACAGCAGCAGAAGAAGAAGAAGAAAAAGAAGAGACGAAAGTAGTACCACTGGAAAGTGGTTATTCGAAGGAGGATGATTTGTTAGCAATTAAGTTGATGCGCACCGGCGCCAAGAAAAAACCATCGTATCGGGTCGTGGTTAAGGAAAAGCAGTCCAAACGTGACGGTGCTTACCTGGAAAACCTCGGTACCTACAACCCGACCAGAAATCCAGCTGAGATCAAGTTGGACCTGACTCGAGTGACCTACTGGATCGAGAAAGGTGCACAGCCTACCGAGACGGTAAACCGAATTATCAAAGCGTCTGCAAAGGCGCAAACCGCAGTTCCCGTTGAAGCTCAATCGTAAGGTTTCCAGCTAAAGTCAGAAGCGATGCGTGAAGCCATCGAGATGATTGTGAAAGGGCTTGTGGACGACAGCGAAAACGTTGACGTCCGCGAGGTCGAACAACGTAATGGCGCGACCTTGATAGAGGTTCGAGTGGCGCAAACTGACGTCGGTAAGATCATCGGAAAGCAAGGCAAGACAATTCGGGCCTTGAGATCCCTGGTGAGAATCGCGGGCACAAAGCAGAACCGGCGCTACCTTTTGGAAATTGTTGAATGACTTCGGAGAGCGATAGTTCGGATTCGCTAATTATTATTGCAAGAGCGGTCAGAACAAGGGGTTTGAAGGGCGAGCTATTAGCAGATCTTTTGACAGATTTTCCTGAACGCTTCGAGGCCATAGAACAGTTGGTTGCTGTGTCGCCTGAAGGCAAGCGCGCAATCGTCGAGCTTGAAGATTATTGGTTTCAGAACGACCGAGTAGTTTTCAAGTTGAGTGGTTACGACGGAGTTGACGCTGCTAAGGAATTCGTTGGGTACGAGTTCTGTGTTCCCGAAACGGAACGAGTTGAGTTGCCGGAAGACGAGTATTACGACTTTGAGCTTGAGGGTTGTTCGGTTACCGAGTTGAGTGGCAACTCGATTGGTCGAGTTCAATCGGTCTTGAAAACAGGTGGAGTTGCGATACTCACTGTTGTCGACGACAACGACAAAGAGGTTTTAATTCCTCTTGCAGAGTCGATTGTAGTTAGTGTCGACATTCCGAGTAAGACGATTGTGGTTGACCCCCCTGAGGGTCTTTTTGAATTGTAAGTTTGATCTTTGATCGGTGTTCGTGAGAGTTAAGGACACCAGTTGAATCGCTAACGAACATGCTACGAATCGATATCATCACGATCTTTCCAGAGTTTTTTCGTGACGTAATTGATTTCGGGATTGTCAAACGGGCCCGCGCCGCTGGGATCGTTGAGATAACGGCGCACGACCTGCGAGGTTGGACCACTGACAAGCATCACATCGTAGACGATCGGCCCTTTGGCGGCGGTGACGGTATGGTTCTAAAGCCTGAACCGATCTTCGCTGGCGTCGAGGCGCTGACGGGAGCCGGGCGACGCGAGGACTTACCCCCGCAAACGCGTGTAGTTTTGTTATCGCCGCAGGGGAGAGTCTTAACACAGGCAGTGGCCCGAGAGCTGGCTCAGCCAGAGTCACAGGTTGTCCTTTTGTGTGGTCGATACGAAGGTGTTGATGAGCGTGTTGTCGAGGCTTTAGTGACTGATGAGATATCGATCGGCGACTACGTGTTGTCGGGAGGTGAGGCGGCGGCCCTGGTGTTGACGGATGCAATCGTTCGACTGCTGCCGGGTGCTTTGGGAAGTGAAACCTCCGCGGTGTTTGAATCATTTTCGGAAAGTTTGCTTGATTGTCCGCATTACACGCGGCCACCTGAGTTTCGCGGAATGAGGGTGCCCGACGTTTTGTTGAGCGGGAATCATGCCGAGATTGAGCGATGGCGAAAAGACGCGGCTCTGTTGAAGACGCGTAGGAATCGCCCGGATTTATTGAAATAGTTTTGATTTTGTGAGCGCGAGCGGCTAGAGACTGTTTGAAGTATCGCAGCGCGAGACGAGGAGCAATTGAAATGAATAGACTGGATAGAATTGAAGAGACGCAGTTGCGTAACAACATTCCACGGTTTCAGCCGGGCGATACTGTTCGCGTGCATGTTCGAATTAAGGAATCCGAAACCAAAGAAAGACTGCAGGCTTTCGAGGGTGTTGTGATAGCGCGCAAGCACGGTGGAGCGCGCGAAACCATCACCGTAAGGAAAACAAGCTTTGGCGTTGGTGTTGAGAGAATCTTTCCCCTTCATGCGACCATAATCGATCATATCGATCTGGTTAAGAGAGGCCGCGTCCGACGAGCGAAACTCTACTACCTCCGTGGACTTCGTGGTAAGGCCGCTCGCATTCGTGAGCGTGATACGCGCGGACTTAAGAACAACGAGGCGCAAGCTTCGGTCGCGGGAAAGAGCAAGTAAATTGTTTGCGGATCCTTTGCAGGAAAGGATCCGCTTAATCTATCGGGGGAACCCGATTGCGTATCGCAATCGATGCTCATTCTGTCGGGGCGAAGCTTGCAGGTAATGAAAGCTACGCTACCAATCTGATCGAAGCGCTTGCGCAGATCGATTCGGTCAACGATTACAGTCTGTACGTCACAACTCAAGAAGCGCATGATCGTTTCCACCGACGATGGCCTAATTTCACAGTCAAAACGACCTTACCTCATACCCCGCTCATTCGCATTCCGCTAACACTGAGCGCCGAGCTTCGCAGAAATCCAGTCGACGTTTTACATGTTCAGTTTACGGCTCCGCCTTTTTGCCCGTGTCCTGTCATCGTAAGTCTCCACGATCTGTCATTTGAACACTTGCCACACACCTTCAATCGACGCAGCCGAACGCAGCTTCGACTTACGGTCCGGCACTCGGCAAAACGAGCTGCCCGTATAATTTCCCTGTCTGAACATACTCGCCAGGACATCGCACAAACTTACGGAATTGATGAGAAGTTGATTCACGCAATTCCTTTGGCCGCGGCCCCTGATTTCTCACGTGTAAGGGATGATAAGGAACTTCAACGGGTGCGACATACTTACGGAATAATGGGGGATTACATACTCTCCGTTGGTTCTATCCAGCCCCGGAAGAACCTCGCCCGACTGGTCAAAGCTTACGCATCGCTGAAGTCCCGACTCTTAACAGATGAGCTTCCTAAACTCGTACTGGTCGGGAAACGAGCGTGGCTTTATGATGAGACGCTACGTGCTCTTGAAGAAACGGGCTTGAGTAATCTGGTGATTTTGACAGGCTATGTACCTCAATCGGATCTGCCCGCTCTTTACTCAGGAGCGCTCTGTTTTGTGTATCCATCCTACTTTGAAGGTTTCGGGTTGCCTCCCTTAGAGGCAATGAAGTGTGGAACTCCTGTGATTGTTGGCAACACAACGAGTCTTCCTGAAGTAGTTGGCGATGCGGCTTTAAGCGTCGATCCTTATGATGTTGAAGCGATAGCAGCAGGCATCGAGCGATTGATTAAGGATTCAGTCTTCCGCGATCAGTTAAGCGGCAAAGGTCTGGCGCGCGCGGAAATGTTTGACTGGCGAGAAACGGCCAGAAAAACTCTAACGGTTTACGAACAAGTAGCATTCGAATCGCAAAGCGGAAATCGACTGACGGGCAGTAACTAACGACGTAAAAAGAACCGAACTCAATGCGTATCGCGATATTAGGAACGAGAGGCATTCCTGCAAGCTACGGCGGGTTTGAGACCTTTGCCGAACACCTGTCGACTCGCCTGGTTGCTCGTGGTCACGAAGTCACCGTCTATTGTCGCGCGCATTACGTGACGCCCCGTCAGCTGGAGTTTCATGGTGTACGTCTTCAGGTGCTCCCTACTATCCGGCACAAGTATTTTGACACGGTGATCCATACTTTTCTCTCCGCGCTTCACGCGGCTCCTAAACGCTTTGATGCCGCACTCATTTGCAATGCAGCAAATGCTCCATTTGCTCCCATCATGCGGTTAACTGGCACTCCTGTCGCGATAAACGTCGACGGTCTCGAGCACAAGCGCAAGAAATGGGGCTGGCTCGGACGACGGTACTACCGTTTGGCTGAGTACCTTTCAACTATCTTGCCAAATGAAATGGTGACCGATGCCCAGGTAATCCAGGACTATTACCACGTACACCATAAGGCGCCCTCGACAATGATCGCGTACGGCAGTGAAGTTGAGCGACGACCGGATCGCGCGACAGTTCGAAAATGGCGAGTCGAGCCGAATCGCTACGTGCTGTACGTATCCCGACTGGAGCCGGAGAACAATGCGCGCCTTGTTATTGAAGCATTCAAACGAGTGAGGACCGCTTATCGCTTGCTGATCGTCGGGGATGCCCCTTACGCCGAACAGTACATCAGGGATTTAAAGGCCCGAGCCAAAGGCGACAAGCGAATCATCTTTACAGGTTTCGTCTTTGGTCAGGATTATCGGGCACTTCAGCAAAACGCCTATTGCTATGTTCATGCAACTGAGGTGGGCGGAACCCACCCAGCCTTACTGGAGGCGATGGGTTATGGAAACTGTGTGCTGACGCTGGCGACACCTGAAAACATCGAGGTAGTTGGCGATGCGGGAATACCCTACGCGGATGAGTTTGATCTGGCGGAGAAATACGGGTGTTGAGAGACGGGTCGCTAGTACACGCCTATCGAAATCGTGCGCAACTCAGGGTAAAGACGCATTACGACTGGGATCACGTTGTGAATAAATACGAGGAGCTCTTCGCGCGTATGAGCGGAAGTAGCATTGATACTTATGAGCCGGGAGAACTTTATTCAGAAGCGAATGACCTGGTTCACAGATAAGAAGGAAAAGTGATGCTATTTAAGAGAGGGCCCCGCCGATTCAATGAATCGGCGGGGCTGAACTTATCGGGGGCAGGGTTCGGGTAAATCAGGGTGGCTATTAAAAGCATGGAGAACCCATTAACTAAAAGGTTCTTCTTACGGGCGGTGGCGGTGCAGGCAAGAATGAGTGCTGGAATACGCGGATCAATCACACGCTAACCGCTCGCAATGCTTTAAAGAACTGCCAACCTTGCTTGGACTGTGCGAAATTATACGGTCGTTTCGTGCCGTGTCAAGAATATTATGAACTTTTTCGCAAAAATCTCGTGACAGTTTCGGGTCGGATGAACTTCGAGCGAAGTCTATTTACCCGAACGCGCCTGCGCGAGTCGATAGGCTTGACGTCTTGTTGCCTCTGAGACATTTCGATTTAGTGAAATCCCCTGGAGGTCCTTGGTCCTGATTCGCGGCAGAATGTTGAGTACGGTTGGAATTGGAGTACGCGGGTTTCGCGCCAGGTTATGAATGATTGTGTAGGAGCGAGCCCAGGTGCGGTTCATTGAGATCAACCGCAACACTTCGTCCGACACTGTTCTCATCGAAGCAATGTTTTCAACTTCCTGGTCAGTAATACGCGGATTATTGATTACTGCGGAAGAGACCACCTTGTTCGAGTCGCGCACAAGCACGCTTCGAGCTTCTCGATCACCTTTAGTCGCGAGCTTCATTCGATCACGCGTATTCATGAACATGATACGTCGGATGAGTGAAACTCGGTCAGGCGAAACTTCTCCTTCTAATTTCTCACTCTCGATCACCCGTTGAACGTTCAATGCGATTTCTTCAGCCGACTCAGGCGCTAGCTCTGCATATCGTTCAGCGGGTAACCATGAATCGTCGATATCCGCGTCTGAGACCTCGATGTGCTGGGCGATGATCCACGCATCATCGATACTCATTACGCCCTCGGGCGTGGTCAGGTCGGCAGTTTCAAAGAACTCGGCTGCTGCTATTTTGCCGCGTGCCCGTAACTCTTCAGCAATCTGTCTGGCGCCGCGTTCCTTTTCAAAAAATTCCCGCTTCGTTTCACGCGCGCGTCGCTCTGCTTCTGATGTGCGAGCCGAGTTTCCGAGGATTGCTTCGATGATCCCAGGAAATCGAACGAGGCGTTGCTGATTAATTGACAGTAACTCGAGGAGTTGTCCGTCGGGCGTTTGACTTGCCAATGTC
>QHXL01000590.1:3074-5659 GCA_003222935.1 Acidobacteriota bacterium | reverse complement strand
TAGAGAAACCTACACTTCCACGGCCGCGACGAATCGGCTACTTCAGCGGAACACATACACATCAAGCCGATTGGCAAATGATCGAACCTGGCGTGATCGACTTCCTCAAGAAGTCAACCGACGTCGAACTATGGTTGGTCGGACAGGTAAGAATCACATCGGCGCTCCGGAAATTCGGCGAACGCGTGAAACCGGTACCCATGCATGCATGGCAACACCTACCCGATCTGACACGACAGGTTGACGTCAATCTCGCCCCCTTAACACTGGATTTAGACTTTAACGAAACAAAGAGCGCAATCAAATGGCTTGAGGCTGCCCTGGTCCAAGTACCTACGATCGCCAGTCCAAGTCAACCATTCCGAACGGTCATCCGGCATGGTCACAACGGAATGCTGGCAGACACGGCTGATGATTGGCGCAATTACTTGGAGCTCCTGTTTAGTGATGAGAAACTCAGACACAAGATCGGAGAACAAGCCAGGCTGGATGCTTTAGAAAACTTTAATGCAGAAAAACAAGGACGCCGCTATCTCGACATTCTTGATCAAACACTTACGACTGAAGCGAAATCAGTCACGGCAGTCAACGTCAGTAGAGCTATACCTGATGAAAAACCAAAACCACATCCGCTTGAACCATATGAGATGACCATTTACGTTTCGCGACCAATAGCCAAGGTCCCAACTGTAGCGCTGCGTTCGGACGCGCCATTGGAGTTTCAAATTCCGGCAATCAATGGTTTGAATTTACGTCTCGACCTGCTTTTTGCTACCCATGGTCAAGCACACGCTGAGGCTTTGGTGGAGGTGACTGACTCAAGTGACGGAACGATCCTGGCATCGGCTGAATCATTTGTATCGGAGGCCGCCTGGTCAGCATTCGACTTGCAGTTGAGCAGAAGGGCCAAAGCTTTACTGGTTGGTGTGAAAACCATGCCTGGCAGTGAGGGATTGTCTAATCACATTGCCCTGTGGGCCGATCTGAGTGGCTCATACAAACAAATGGGTAAGAATTATCCGTGTGCTCCATGTATGAAACTCTGGGTCCAGGAAGAAGGGGGGGTGACATCATCACTGGCTGCATACGCGGCCGAACCGATCAACTTTGCGCAGAAGACAATTGCGCGCTGGCGTTTCGCGCACTACATATGGACCGTGCGCGGATTTCGTTCTTTGCTGAAATGGTTTGCTGACACAGTAAGAAGAATTGCCTGGCGACTGGGTACCACGCTTCAGGCTATTGAATAACTAGACAACCGGGCTTCACAAACTGTCTTGAAAATCTCCGTTGCAATGTGCACTTACAACGGCGCTCGCTTCCTGGAACAACAATTAGCGAGTCTCGTTTCGCAACATCGGCTTCCTGATGAAGTAGTAGTCTGCGACGACTGCTCGACAGACGAAACACCCGCTTTGTTGAGCGACTTTGCAGCCACTGCTCCCTTTCCAGTTAACTTAAAACACAACAAGACTCGTTTGGGATCGACCAGGAATTTCGAACAAGCGATCGGGCTCTGCCAGGGAGACGTTATTTCACTTTGCGACCAGGACGATGAGTGGCTACCCGATAAACTCGCATGGACCATAAATGTTTTTGAGACAAGACCGGAAGTCGCACTGGTCTTCTGCGACGCCGAGCTAATCGACGAGAGCGGAGCAGCGCTCGGTGAGCGATTATGGGAGGCGATCAACTTTGACGTTGCGATGAAGTCGAAGATTAAGAGTTCCAGGGCCTACGAAATCCTCGATCGACGAGTGCTGATAACGGGGATGACGATGGCCTTCCGATCGACGTTTAAGGAACTAATTTTACCCCTCCCTGAAAATAGTCCATTGATTCACGATGGATGGATTGCGCTAATGATCTCGCATGCGGCCGACATAGACTTCATTGACAAGCCGCTCGCCAGGTATCGTCAACATAGCTCCCAGCAACTCGGCGCACCTATTCTGAAACCGGAAACGAAACTAACGGCGGCCAAAGTAATCGAATCGGCACGACGCGAAACGACCTGGGGCCAACAGTTGCAGAAGGCCCAAATGGTTCAAAGCCGAATGGAGCCGGGAGAATCTCGAACATCTGCTCACACATTTCGAGATCAGGTGGTCTGCAACAAAAAATAAATTCGCCACATTGCCATATCTCTTTAGAGAACTGGTGACGGGGCGTTATCATCACTACTCGAACGGATTTGGAAGTCTCATCAAGGACCTGTTGGGTTCGGGAGCAAAGAACCAACGGCCGCCCGTTGACTAGAGTTCGCTCGTAACCTCGAAGCAGCCCCCTCGCGCTTACTCATGTCGTACTCATGGCTAGTGAACTCGTCATCATTATCGTGAATTGGAATGGTGGTGAACTGTTGCAGAATTGTCTGAGCAGCATCGCCCGGTTTCCTCCCAGCCTGAGTTATGAAGTTGTCGTCGTTGACAACGCTTCCAGCGATGGCAGTTGCGAGCGGCTGGCAGCTCAGCCCGAAAAGGTCCGGCTTATCAAAAGCGACGAAAACCTGGGATTCGGAAGAGCAAACAATCTTGCCTTCGCCGAAACAAATGCGCCATTCATTTTTCTTTTAAACAGTGATG
>QHXL01000590.1:0-2999 GCA_003222935.1 Acidobacteriota bacterium | reverse complement strand
GCCAGTGTGTGGAAGAACCCTACAACACCGTTTGAAACTCTCGCCAACGCATTTCGTTTTTACAAGCTGCTGCCTAAACGACAGCGAGCCGATCTGTTGCTTGGTTATCACTGGGACCATTCGCACCGTCGCAGCGCCTCGCTGCTTAGCGGAGCCGCGTTGATGCTCAGGCGCGAGGTTATTGAGACTGTCGGCGGCTTTGAGGAGCGGTTTCACATGTACGGCGAAGACACTGAGTGGTGCCTGCGAATCGTGCGGGGAGGTTGGCAGATGATCTTTGAACCGCAGGCAATAGTCGTCCATCACAGCGGGGCCAGTGCGACAAAACGATGGACCGACCTTGAAAAACGACGCGAACAATACATATCTTTCTTTCGTTTTCAGAGATTAGCGCTATCGCGTCGACTCATGATCGGCAACCTTCTTTCCGGGTGGCTTGCAAGTTCGACACAACTCGGGTGGCGCTTCATACTTCGTCAACCCCGTGACGAACCTCGCATGGTCGCTAAGCTTTATGGCACCGAATTGAAACAGGCACTACTCGGCAGGAATGCACACATTTTGAGAACAAGGTAGCCTACTCAAGTATCAATGCCGATTCGTGTGCTTCATGTGATTACAACGCTGGGCCGAGGTGGGGCCGAGCGACAACTCGTGAACCTGGTGTGCAACACCAGTGCGGAGGAGTTTGAGCACGTGGTCTGTTACCTGACTCCGCCCGGAGATTTTGCAGCCGAACTCCAGGAAGCGGGCATCCAGGTCAGTTGCCTGGATCTTCCGAGGAAGTGGCCCTGGCTGTTTGCACCGTTCCGACTCATCCCCACTCTCCGTAAACATAAACCCGACATCATTCAGACCTGGCTACTCGAAGCTGATCTCGCGGCCCGCCTGAGTGCACTAACCAGGTCAATTCCGATCATCAATACACTTCACCTGACAACCTACGAGCCTGAAACAATTCGTGCCGGCGGTTGGCCACGCTGGAAAATTGCTGTCTTGCGTCAACTCGATCGTTGGACCGCTCGGGTGACCAGGCCTTTATTCGTGGCTGTGTCGGAAACGGTTCGAGTCTCGGCAATCAAACGTTTGCACGTTCCGCCCGGGGATGTCCGGTTAATCTACAACTCGATCAATCAGGAAACATTGCGATCACAACCCGGTGATTCAACGCAACTTCGCGAGGAGTTTGCCATACCGGACTCGAGTTTCGTCTACGTTAACGTGGGCCGACTCGCTCCCCAGAAGGGACAGTCGTACCTTCTCCATGCCTTCAAACAAATTTCCGTCGAACATCCGGACACCTACCTGGCCTTCGTCGGTGATGGGCCACTGCATGGAGAGTTGGAAGCACTGGCCCACACTCTCGAGATCAGCGAGCGGGTCAGGTTCCTGGGACGCAGGCAAGATATTGGAGCTTGTCTTGAATTAGGAGATGCGTTTGTCTTCCCTTCCCTTTTCGAGGGCCTTCCTCTTGCGCCGATTGAAGCTATGCTAAAGGGTTTGCCCTTTATTGGAACGCGTATTGGGCCAATGCAGGAGATTGTCACAAATCGCGAGAACGGGCTGCTCATCGCGCATGGCTCCGTAAGTGAACTCGCTGACGCGATGACCGAGATCTACCGCGACTCTGATTTGCGACAGAAGCTTGCATCAAGTGGAAAGCGGTTGGCGTTTGAGCGCTTCGATAGCGCAATGGGACTTCGTGCATGGGAACAGCTTTACCGGGACGTCGCTCAGCGAGGGATTCACGACACCCTTGGCCCAGTGCTGACCCCGAGGTAGAGAGCCAAAAACTCTTAGAGTCTACTTTGTCCAAATCGCTAAAAACTCTCTTCAAGCAGATCCGTCGCTCCCAGCCTTTCAATCGGGTAAGCACAACTGCGCTCAAACAGTTCTTTGAAGCGACAAACTGGAGACCGGAATTTGCCGTCAAACATCTTCCTCGCGTTGGGCTTACAAACATAACGCTGCCCGATGGGGTTGTTATGAAGATGGATTCGAGCGGCGAAGATTGGATTCCAACGCAACTTTTCTGGCGCGGATGGCTTGGCTACGAACCTGAAGTCACATCAGTTTTCTACGACCTCGCTAAAAAGGCTGACGTGATCTTCGACGTTGGCGCTCATATTGGTTATTTCAGCATTCTTGCCGCTCGCGCAAACGCCGAATGTAGAGTCTATGCCTTTGAGCCGTTGAAAAGAGTGTACGAACGCCTCGAACGCAACGTTGTAGCTAATGAAATCGATAACGTTCAGTGTTTTCACACCGCGGTTGGTGATAGAGAAGGGATGCAGGAGTTTTACTTTCCTGACGAGCAAGCACCAGTCTCGTCGTCATTACGACAAGACATGTTGCTCGCTACGCTGGGTGAAGACGTTGTGCGGAACGTCACAGTTCCAGTTGTTACGCTCGATAGTGTTGCGACACGTTTGAACCTCGACAGCGTTGATCTAATAAAACTAGACACTGAGCGAACTGAGCACGACGTCCTCGCCGGGTGCTCGGAGATTCTGAAACGTTATCGGCCAGACATTATTTGTGAAGTATGGCCCGACGCTGACAACGCCCAGCAGCTTGAGGATTTACTGCGTCCCCACGACTATTCGTTCTACCAGTTATTGCGTGAGGGCCCTGCAAGGCGCTCGCGGATTCAGCCTAGTGTTGATGCTTTGAATTATCTTTTCACTACGAAGTCTTGAGCCTTTATTTGCACGGAAATCGGGCTTATGTTTTCCTCTTGGCTAGTTTTTAGACCCCTTCAGAAACACTGATGAATAAGCTTCCACTCGTAAACCTCTTCGCCCAGTATCAAGCGATCAAACCTGACGTCGATCGGGCAATCGAGAAAGTAATCAATAGCAGTGCATTTGTCGGCGGCGAAGAAGTTCGCAGTTTTGAGGAAGAGTTCGCTGCACATTGCGAGGTCGAACATTGCGTAGGTGTTGCTAATGGAACCGACGCCATCTACCTCGCGCTTAGAAGTTTGGGTATCGGCAAAG
>QHXL01000280.1 GCA_003222935.1 Acidobacteriota bacterium | reverse complement strand
GTCACCTGTTGCCTCGCCTGTTGCGTCACCCGGCGTGCCGACAATCGCTACGCCGCAGGTTGCTGTCGAAGCGATGCAACTCAACCAGCGACTTCGAACTTTGCCCGATCGCGTCGTCGCTGACCAGACCCTGGCCGAACTTCAGCAGCAAATAACCAGCTTAGAAGAAACAACTCGTGAGATTGAGAGGAAAACGGAGCAGGCAATCCAATCGGGTGCAATCTTCACAGAACTACAGGAGTCAGAACTTGATTGGGAGGCCTTGAATAAGCAAGTAAAGAGTCTTTCTGAGATCTTAATCACGCATGCTACCGCTCTCGAGAACGAGGTCCAGTCGCTACGCATTGAGGAGTCACTCTGGTCAGCCACGAGTGAGCAGATAAAGACTCAAGAGTCTCCCGCGGAACTTTCCGAACTCACCGGCAAAGCTCTCGCCGATATTAGCGCCGCATCGACGTCAGCAGAGGAAAGGCGCAGTCGAATAGTGGCGCTCCAGCAGTCAGTGGCAAAGCAGGGTGTGATCATTTCGACCGAAACGGAGCGTGTTAAGAAGGCAAAGGCAGAATCTCAGCGCAGTCTGTTGGTACCAGACAGACCACCGCTCTGGAAGGTTCAGTTCCAACCTGAGCAAGGCATTTCGCCGCTGTTGCGAAGCTCTTTTGTAGAAGACGTCGCCCGACTGAAAACTTTCATCAGCGCTAAGGCTACTGTTCTGCTGGGTATTGCCTTTCTCACCCTTGGCGTACTGGGTTTCTTCCTCCGGCTTCGTCGCGCTCCGCAAACTGAAACTTCTGAGTCGAATCTCAAGAAGCGGACCCTGATGTTGCAACGCCCAATAGCATTGGCACTACTGGTCTTTGTGCTTGCGATGATGCTGTTGTTCTTCGATGCACCCAACGTTGTGTTAGCTCTGGTGTATCTGATCGGGCTAGTTCCAGTCCTGAGACTGCTCAAGCCACACCTGACAAAAACAACTCAACGGATGCTGGTTGCTCTCATCGTAAGTGTTTTGATATGGCACTTGATCAAGCTTATCCATTTTCCAATCTGGATCAAACGCGACCTGATTGCGGTCTTTAACCTTGTTGTCGTGGGCTCATTTGGTTGGTGGTTACGGCAAGCTTATCGTGACAATCTTAATCGCCAACGTGGCTTGACTTTGACCCTGGTGGCGACGGCTGCAGCGATCGTGCTGCTGGTGCTTGCCTTTTTCGCTAACCTCTCAGGATATGTCGGGCTTTCTAATTTACTTACACTAGGCACATTAACAAGTTCCTATCGCGCTGTTTCTCTCTACACCGTTTTTGCTGTTGGCAGTCTGCTCATCTCGCTCATACCTACTAAAACTACACAACCACTTTCCTCGGCCGGAACTGATCACGATCGCCTTACTCGGCGGTTAACGTTTGCGCTCGGAGTCACATTGTTTTTTGTTTGGCTTCACACCGCACTAAAACTTTTTGCGGTTCTGGAGCCATTGTTGGCGGCGATAAGAACCGCACTCAACTACCAAATAGAGGTTGGCTCGGCCAGCTTCAAAGTTAGCAATATCGGCTCGTTCATATTTGTATTGATCGTTGGCTACCTGATTGCATCTGTAACCAGGGCTCTGCTGGGTGAAGTCATCCTGCCCCGATTAAAACTGGAATATGGACTTCCCAATGCGATTGCTACGATCACGCACTATGTTGTTTTGGTGATGGTCTTCTTTCTGGCTATCGCTGCTGCGGGTGTTGAGTTATCGAAGTTCACGATTCTGACAGGCGCAATCGGTGTTGGTCTAGGTTTTGGTTTACAGAACGTAGTCAACAACTTCGTTTCAGGTTTGATTCTACTTTTTGAACGACCTGTGAGGATTGGAGATTTCCTTGAGATTGGCGGTGCTACTGGTCAAGTCAGTAAGATTGGCGTTCGCTCAAGCACGTTACATGCTATCGATGGATCAGATCTGATCATTCCGAATGCGACGCTCATCTCAGAGCGAGTAACTAACTGGACACTGAGTAGTACACGCCGCCAGATTTTCCTCAACATTCCAGTCGCTTATGGTAACGATCCAACTGAGGTGCGCGATCTATTACGTAACACCGTATCGGCCCATCCAGATGTTCTCAAAGTTCCAAACCCAAAGGCCTTCTTCCTGGGCTTCGGAGATAGCGCCCTCAATTTTGAAGTACGCTTCTGGGCAGCGCGTCCTCAGGTTGTCCTGGATCTTAAGAGTGAGGTGGCGCTGAGTATTGCCGCCGCACTGACTAAAGCCGGGATGAAGGTGCCGATGCCGCAACGTGCTTTGCACATAACACGATCGGATCTTGATGCTTCCGCCGCCGCGTCCACGAAAGACGAAGTTGAAATAGAAACGGAAGCATGAAGGAATTCCCGGCACCGCAGTTAGTGAACTTCTAACTTTTTAGGAAGAAGCTTTTGCGTCGGCTTCGCCGCCTGATGTGAGGCTTGGCTCTGCCTCGCCGTAAGGTGCTGCGTTCGATTTGGGCTGCGCCCCTGGTTCGAGCTTGGCTCCTGTTACCGCTCTAGTACTGCCCAAAGAGTTGGGGCCGAGCCCGAACCATGGCATAGCCCGAAATCAATGTGCCTGTTACGGCGAGGCTGAGCCGTCGCCTCACATCAGGCGGCGAAGCCGTTACCAATGTCGATCCTTAGCTATCCTCGGGAACACTCACAAAAAACGGCTGCAAAGCAAAACCCAAAGAGATTGACGGAGGAATAGCCCACGGGTAGAATCCGCGGGCTTTCGCGATCGTTTAGTGAACTGAATTGAGAAACTGAATTATTGATTTGAGGAGACTGAAGTTGAAAACACATCGTTCGACGCTGTTCTTGATTGGCCTTGCAATGACGCTACTGTCCCTCGCGTGCCAAAAAACTGCGCCAGGTAATTCAAACGCTAATACAGCTCCAGCAAGTAGTCCGGCTGCAGCTAACACTGCGACACCTGCTCAGCCTGAAGCGAAGGCTGAAACTGCTCCTGCATCTGAGAGCGCTTTTTCATTAGCAACTCCCACTGATACCTATACGACCGGCTACTTCGCGCGCAAGAACAAGGACATCGCGACTCTGAAACGAATTATGTCAAAAGATGCGCTGGCATTTCTCAGTGACATGGCCGAGCTCGACAACAAGAAAACACTCGACGATCTACTAAAAGAACTAACAGAGAAACCGCAAGCTGCAACGCCCGAAACCCGAAATCTCAAGATTAACGGCAACCGCGCAACGCTCGAGTATCTTGATGAAGAAGGTAAGTGGACCACCATGGACTTTGTTAAAGATGGTAACGACTGGAAAATGGATATCCCCAAAGGTCCTTAAAAGATCACCGGGAGCAGATGGGTCCTCACCTGCTCCCTTCATCTTCACATTCTTCGGATACAGCCTTGAATTACATCTACAGTTTCAATAGATATTTCCGCCTGCTTGAGTTGATGTCAGTGCGCCGTTGTTCACGTTGAGCGTATAGGCAACACCGCCAGCACCGCTCCAGGTGGCAAAGTTGAACGTCCCGCCCTGGGGAACTTTGTAGACGCCGATATTCAGATAAGTTAAGGGCGTGTTGTTAGCTAATACCTGGGCAGGTCCAGGTGCCTGGAGAAAGTAAGCAGCGCCAGTTCCGACCATCGTACTTGCGCCATTCGGCATAACGAGTAGCGCCGTGCTTTCATCAATTCCGATTCCGCGAGGTTGAGTGGCCCAACCGTTGTTTACGATACGCGCGAGAAAGGCTAGTGACCTTCCCATTCGATCGCGCGTCACAAAATGTGAATCATAGAGTTTGCCGGCGCCAAGTGAAGATTGAAAGAGATCTCTCTCTAGTGTTACGTAGCTATGAAAGGGATTAGCCAGTGCCTGGCTCGAAGTCACTGATCCGACTGCTCCGGTGTAGATAAATTGGCTTAGCACTGCAAGACCCGCACTGGTTCCACCGACGGGCGCCAACTTAGAGTTGAGCAGAAAATTCACGCCAGTTTGCACGGCCGTTCCTCGCCACAACGCAGTGTAGGTTGATTGGTCTCCGCCGGCGATCCACAGAGCCTCGGCGTTTTGGATGTGACTACTAACGTAACTTGAGTTAGCGCCCGCGACGGTCGTGATAATGATCGTTTCAACAGAATCCATCTGAGGACAGAGCTGCTGGATGTAAGGATTGTAAGCGTCAGTGCCGGTGGTCCTGATCACCACGAAGTCGCCGCCTCCTGCACGTTGACACATCCACTGGAATGCCGCATCAACATCGGTGCCTCCGCCCATCAGCACTAAACCCGGGCTTAGACCAGGTGAAGGTTGAGCGTCACCAGCATTTCCCACGATATAGGATTTGTAACCGGGCTTCGCTGCGTAAAGCGACGATGCAAAAATAGAGAAGAGAACGATTGTCAGGACCAGGATACTTGAGAGACGCAAAGAGGTTGCGATGACGGAAGAGGTGAGCATTGGAATCCTCCGAGCCGAATTGTTAGAGAAAGATCGCGAGGCTTTATATCACTGATGCCTTCAGCTTGTCTGTAACTATTGACTAACCTGGACGTAAGTCTAATCACAGCCTACGGCGATTACACACCAAAGCAGAACCGTGAAAAACATCAATCGTTCATCTATTCAAAACCTATGAATTCTGCCAGTATCGGCCTCCGACCACTTTCGCTAAATTGGTCTGTCCAGTAGCTCAGTTGCTGACCTACTAAAGAAAGACGACTGGAAGTTACAACATCCAATTGTGACTATCACACTGGATGTGGAGGCCGTTAAGGGTTCTTCTCAAACAACTCCGGAGTGAATGTATCCAGTCAGAACGATAGGCTATCTGTAAAGCCGTTACCTACTTCGTTAGCCTGGGTATGATCATGCGACGCCTGTTCCTCATCACGCTGCTATGTATTCTGCCGATAACCGTAGTCACTCAAACTACGCGTTCACAAACCAAGTCACGTCAAGCCAAGGGTTCGGACACTACCCAAAACTGGGAGAAGCGCATCATCTCGAACGACCCAAAGATCCGTTCAAGCGCCGCAGCCGAACTGATCCAGGGTGCAGAGCGTTCGTTGCCTTTGCTGAGACGATTCCTCAACCGTCGCAATGAAGACTTGCAGCGGGAGACGTTTGAAATCATTCGTCGGATTGGTCCGCCGGCTATTCCATTATTGGTCGATCTGCTTCGGGATAAGCGTACCGACTTCCGGCGTAGCGCTGCCGATGCCTTAATTGATCTGTCGCCCGAAACGGAAATGATTCAACCGGCGTTGAGACTGGGCTTGAACGACAGGGATTCGCGGGTGGCGGGCGACGCCGCACGTGCGCTGGGCGCGTTACGCGAGAAGGCCGGCCCATCGGTAGCCGCTCTAGTCAAGACTCTCTCGCACAGAGATCCTTATGTCCGCGTCTATGCGGCTGAAGCATTGGCGTCCATCGGTCCGAAGGCGGTTTCAGCGACGCCTGATCTCGCAAGAGCCGTGCGGGATCCGGTTCCAGGTGTTCGGTGGGCGGCGAGTGAAGCCCTCGCAAGCATCGGCCCGGCCGCAGAGTCCGCCGTGCCGCAGTTGATCGAAGCGCTAAATGATGAATTCCTCTATGTGCGTATCTGCGCGGCCGGGGCGTTGGGAAGTATTGGACCAAAGGCACAGTCGGCAAGGGAAGCGTTGAGAGTAGCCGCAAACGATCCCAGGATGCGTAGCGAAGCTGAGTGGGCGTTGAGTCGAATTGCCGGGATCGAGTCAGGAGAGCCTGTTGTCTCAACTATTTCGCCTCCACTGTCCGTCGCGCCACAAACCCAAACGATGACGGCTGAAAAGGGTAATCCTCCGGTTGATTGGAACACGAAGACCGGGCGAAACATCGTCTGGAGCGTCGAGTTGGGAGACGACTCGTTTGGCCGTCCCGTGGTTGCAGGCGACGCGGTCTATGTTGGCACTGACAATGCCAGGCAAATGAATCCCGCTTATCAGGAAGAGTGTGGCGTGCTCATGGCCTTTCGCGTGAAGGACGGCACGTTTCTCTGGCAGGACGTGGCGCCGCGAGTCAACCGTGGACTGCGCGAGTTCCTTTTGCCTTCGACGACAAGTGCGCCGTATGTGGAAGGGAACCGACTTTACTACGTCACTGCCGAGTGCCAGCTCCGTAGCCTCGACACGCAGGGTTTCCGTGATGGCGAGAACAGTGGTCCATATCGCGAAGAGATTTTCCAGGACAAAGCTTCAGCCGACATCGTCTGGGAACTTGATATATGCTCCCGCCTCGGTGTCTTTCCGCATGAGTCTTCCAACAGCGAAGTGCTGGCGGTGGGTGATCTATTGATGGTCTCTACTTCCAATGGACAGAATGAAGGTCATACACGCGTCCCCTCGCCCCGCGCTCCCAGTTTGGTCGCGGTAGATAAGGACTCGGGCGAAGTGGTCTGGCGTGCGATCGGCGCGGGCGGCCAGGTACTTCACGGCCAGTGGTCCAGCCCGGTCGCGGCCAACATTAATGGTCGTGTGCAAGTGCTCTTCGGCGGAGGAGATGGTTGGCTGCGCGCGTATGATGCAGCGTCGGGTCACGAAGTCTGGCGCTTTGACGGGAACCCGAAAGACGCCCGCTGGCTGCCACGTCCTGGCGCCTTTTCGCGCAGCTCCATCATTGCTTCACCCGTGTTTGCTGACGGTCGTGTCTTCATTGCAATGGGCCAGGATCCTACACACGGGAATGGACCATCGTTGATTCATTCGATTAACCCCAACGGCCAGGGAGATGTTACGGAGAGCAGGGTCATCTGGACTTCTCGCGAGGTTGGCCGCGTGGTGGGAACTCCTGTCGTAAAGGACGGTCTGTTGTACGTTGGTGACCTGGACGGAACGATTCATTGCCTGGACGCTGCAACCGGCGTACAGGTCTGGAAGCACGAAACAAACGAGGCTATCTGGGGGTGCTTCATGATGGCCGGCGACCGGCTTTATGCTGGGAACATTGAAGGCACCATGACAGTTCTTCGTAGCGGACGGCGAAAGGAAGTGCTGGCGGAGATCGAGATGGATGCGCCACTCTATTCCCGTCCGGCGCTGGTCGGCGATTCGCTTTACCTGGCCACCGCGAAACGGTTGTATCTCATCGCGGCGAAGCCTTGAGAGTCTCCTGCAAAAGTCCTGATCAGCAAAGAGAAGAAACTGAATGTTGTGCAAGTTGGGAAGGGCGGTTTACCCCCGCTGGCCCAACTAAGAGCTACATGAGTGTTCTTTTTAGCCTAAGCCAGCGGGGGTAAACCGCCCTTCCCAACTTGCGCTATTTTCAGGCCATCGATGTCCCGAGGCGCGGTTCGGCGGGCCGGAACGCAGCTCATCTTTAATCACTCAACTTCGTTCCGGCCCGCCGAACCGCGCCGGAGGCTTATCTTCGCCAATGCTATAGACATTGCACTCCTACCGGAGTGAAGACCTGCTTCGAAAGGGAAGAAGTCATGACAGCAAGTCTGAAATGGTAGCGTAGTACTCGTTCACGGTGGCTTTGTTGACGGCTCAGGTTAATATTAAGCATTACTAGCGTTCCGACCTGGTCCACGTACGATGTTAAGCTTTTTGGTAGGCAATAGAAATTTCCTGGTGTCTGATTTGGCTTACGTTCTGGAGGAGACTCAAAAGCTCATCATGGACCATATATCCAGGGTCGTTACAATACTCGTCATCGTCGCGGCTTGCTCTCTTGCGTACGATCAAAATCGTGAAGGCTCCCTCGCACAAAGTAACTCGCTGGTAGAAGGCGCGAGGATTCAAGGTTCCGCGCGCGAGGATAATTCGAATCGTGCGTCGCGACCTATACCCGCTGTCGGCGTGGCAGTAGAGCAAAAATCAGCTGGCTCACGTCCTTCAGCACAGGTGTTAGCAAGTTTTGACGGTCTTGGTTTTGGGTTCGAGGGTCCGCAGGGCAAGGCAAACCTGCGCAACCCTTCCGACAACACCATAGCCGTCGGTCCCGATCACATCGTGCAAATCGTGAACTCCCGCATGGCGGTGTTTACGAAGCAAGGTAAACGGTTCGGCTCAACGGGAAAAGTCCTCTATGGAACAGTTGTCACCAACGCGGTGTTTGGCGGATTTGGCGGACAATGCAAAGCGCGTAACAACGGACACGCTGGTTGATCGTAATGCCGATCTTTTCGCGTGGTCCGGTTCGACCGGATCAGCCGGCCGTTCCAAAGTCTGGTAGCGCCGCAATACCGAGTACACCTGGATGGCCCTCGCAACCGGGTATGCCAATCAAGCTAGTACCTCCACCTGTTTCCAATCCAGCAAATCCGAATCGTGCGGCGCCAGCAACACAAGGTCAGGGACCGTACTCGATGTGTTATGCGGTGAGCGCCAGTGAAGATCCGCTCGGCGAATACTATCGCTATGAATTCCTTAGACCACTCTTTCCTGATTATCCCCGGCCCGCCGTTTGGCCCGATGGTTATTACGTGCCCACCAGCACGGGCGACGAGGTGATCCAAAAACATGCCTGTGTCGTCGAACGCGAGAAGATGCTGAAAGGTCTGCCCGCAACCGAGCAATGCATCATTATCGACGGGGTCAACTTCTTGAATAATGCGGACCTGGACGGCTTTGCATTGCCTCCTCGTGGCGCGCCAAACGTGATGCTGGCTGCTGGCGGTACCCAGCTAAAGCAGGTTCTTGAAGATGATTCCATTTATGCGTGGAACTTTCACGTGGACTGGAAGAACCCTGCGAATACCAGACTCGTTGGCCCAATGAAGATTGCAGTTGCGCCTTATCAATATCTTTGCGGAGGGCAACTGACGAACTGTGTGCCGCAACCTGGTTCAGATCGAAGGCTCGACGCCCAGGGCGACAAGATCATGGCGCGAGTGGTCTATCGAAAGGTTAAGGCCCGTGAGTCGATAGTTGCTGTTCATTCAGTCAATACGAGTGCGGGTGGTGGCGGCGTTCGCTGGTATGAGTTTCGTCTCGATAAGAAGCGCGTTCCGAGAGTTTATCAACAAGGAACGTACGCGCCCGACAAGTTCTATCGTTGGATGGCAAGTCCCGCGATCGATCGCATGGGAAATATAGGGCTCGGGTATTCATTCGGAGGTGCTCCCAACTTTGCCGGTCAGCGTTTCGCAGGTCGGTTGAGAAATGATCCACTCGGTCAATTGACGTTGCGTGAAAATGTCCTGGCTGAAGGCGAAGCGGCGCAAAATGCGATGCGGTGGGAGGACTATACGCAGACCGCCATCGACCCGAGTGATGATTGCACAATCTGGTACGTCGGTGACTATCTGAAGAAAGGCGCTACGAACTACTCAAGTCGTATCGGCGCCTTTCGACTACCTGGCTGTCGCGCCGCGCGAGGATCGACTAAGCGTTAGTGATGGCAGATTTCAGCCGCAGATTTCCGCAGATGAACGCCGATCTGACTATTGGTGTTTTCTTTGATCTGCGAACATCTGCGTAAATCTGCGCTAAGATCTTTCGCTTTTGACACGCCGACTCCTGACTCGTCTTTACAAACTTTTTATGAACTCTTTACACCACCTTTATTTTCTAAGGCGTAATCTCACTTGTTGACAACTTAACTGCCGAAGCTACTCACGCTGCGATTAACGCTGAGAGGGGTAGCGCGGGGGAACCAATCATCTTGCGTCGCAAGATACGGGGCGAATCGCGAAGTTTGCGTAGGACAAAACTCTAGTCCGAGCCCGACAGCTAACCTCGAAGGCTTTAGAGGGAAGAATTTCCGAAGCTTATCCAAAAGGGCGCGGAAGCAACTTGCTTCCTGCGCCCTTTTTGAATGTATGAGCTGAGGGAGGACTCGCGATGTACTACGACGACATTAAAGAACTGCTAATGAACCCATCTGATAGGACCACGGAGAAAGGTAGGAGCCCATCAAGTTGGCTTGCGGCTGGAGCAGCTTTTGGTCTGGCCGGTGGCCTTATCACAGGAATCGTCGGGTCACTCCTGACGTTCACCTCCTGGTTAACCTGGGTCGGGACACTCAAACAGTACGAACACTGGTTGGGTACTGCTTTGCTGGTAGCAACCATACCTTTGATGGCTGTAGGCGCTCATTTTCTTGACCTGATAGATGGCAGGAAATCGCAAGACAGTAGCTGAGGACAGCGGTGAATACACAACGACACTTCTTATCAACTGGGATCAATATCGTAACGGCGATTTTAGTTTTTGGAACTTCATCTTTGCTGCAAGCGCAACAGACGATTTTCAACGTCCCAACGACCGACGTGCTGGATAAAGGCAACGTTTATGTAGAGCTGGATGCGAGTCTGAAGCCGACGGCTGGGGCAACGGTTTCGAAGTTTTCGTCTTTTGTACCGCGCATAGTTGTGGGAGCTGGAAGCAGAGTCGAAGTCGGGCTGAACATAACGGGCAACATCCAAACGGGGGCTGACTCAACCACATTAGTTCCGACGATCAAGTGGAAACCTTACCAGGGAAAAGACAACGGTTGGGCGTTTGTAGTCGGCGATAACTTGTTTGTGCCAGTACGGAACCGATATTACGACGCGGGTAACTACGTGTACGGGGAGTTTAGTAAGACTTTCAAAACGGGCACACGAATCACGTTGGGAGGATACGACTTCACCAGGAACGTAGTTGCCGGCGCAAATCGCGCGGGAGGTCAATTCGGTTTCGAGCAGCCGCTCAATAGCAAGTTCTCGATTGCCGCGGATTGGTTAACTGGAAAACATGGCGCCGGCTATTTCACGCCCGGAGTCATATTCAAAATGGGACCAAAGGTAACTGGTTATGCGAGTTACTCCATCGGAAATACCAACGTCTCAAACGGAAATCACTTCTTTTTGTTGGAGCTGGGTTACAACTTCAATTGAGCACAGTGTTTTCGAAAAACGAAAAAAACATTTGGCGAGTA
>QHXL01000279.1:8083-11283 GCA_003222935.1 Acidobacteriota bacterium | reverse complement strand
GGATGGCGATGTTGTTGTGGACGACTGTACCCGTGTTCAAGCCACGTTTGCTGATTTCGTACTTCCAAACCGGTTCGCCCGTTTGTGGCTTGATCGCATGAACGACACCGTCGCTCGCCCCTTGAATCAGCAAGCGAGTGCCATTCACGTTAACAATAATCGGCGCCGCGTAAGTTGTATCGTAGGGTCGACCGCCGGGCGCGCTGATCCACATGGTTTGGCCGGTTCGTTTATCAAAGGCCATGAAGCGATGTGCGCCGCGGGCTTGTAGTCCCCACTGAAAGGTGACACCGCTCACAATCACCAGATCACCGTCGATCAATGGCGAGACCGTTCGACCACCGTGTGTTGTCAACAATCCAAAGTCTTCACCCAGGGAACGCTCCCAAATAACCTTGCCGTCGCGAGACAAACCCATCAGTGTTCCACCGACGCTGAATGAATAGATATTGCCGGTCGCTGGATCGCCGACCGGTGAAGCCCAGCCAACGCGATGAGGTGGAACGTCGCTGAGATAAATATTGAAGCGGTGTTCCCAGAGGAGCTTTCCGGTATCGGCGTCGAAACACATAACGCGTTCCTGCTCGTCGGCGCCCTTACCGGCGGTGTTCTGAAGATAGACGCGGCCGTTCATAACAATCGGCGCCGAGCGTCCGCCGTAGGGAGCCTTCCACGCGAGATTCTGCCCCGACGGTGACCACGAAGTCGGCAGTCCTTTTTCGAGTGAAATGCCGTCGCGAGCTGGTCCACGCCATTCTGCCCAGTCGGCGGCGCGTGTTGGCATCAGCAGAAGAAGAAGCAAACTAACATTCAGAAAAATGGAAAAGAGTTTCGTCATTTTGGATGTCACTCAACGTCAGAATGAAGGAGGTCGAAGTCTATCGATAAATGATACAAAGGCACGAGCCGCTGCAACTTTAAAGATGTACAATACGTAGACTTACGTTGCAGAGATTCAGTTTTTGCGTTCAACGTATCCAATTTACCATTCAACTGTTAAGACCTAAAAGCGTGGAGGCGTTCTATGAGGAGCAAACACCTTATTCCACTTCTCGCAATTGTGTTGTTGAGTGCACTTGTTGGCAACGCTCAAGAGGCGAAGCAACAGCTCAATGACCAGTTTTGGGAAGCCGTTCGCAAGGGCGACGTCACGGAGGTGACAGCCTTGCTTGATAAGGGTGCAGACGTTAACGCAAAGTTTCGGTATGGCGCAACTGCACTATTCAAGGCGGCTGAACGCGGGCACCTGGAAGTCGTCAAGTTGTTACTCGCTCGCGGCGCCGACGTTACGGTTAAAGATACTTTTTACGGCGCGTCGGCCATGACCTGGGCCATCAGTAACGGTCATGTCGAGATTGTTCGGCCCTTACTCGAAAAAGATCCATCGGGTGTCGACGCAGTGCTTATGAACGGGCTGGGCGATGATAAGCCGGCGCTCGTAAAAATGGCGCTGGAAAAAGGTGGTCTAAAAAAAGAGACACTGACGACCGCTTTGTTCATAGCGAGTAGCGATCCGACAAAAGCTGAAATGGCGGAGTTGCTAAAAAAGGCAGGAGCTTCTGCGCCACCCGCGATTAACGCCGCGACACTGCAATCCTACGCCGGTAAATACAAAAGTCAGACAGGAACAGAACTAACGGTCACGGTTGATAGTGGTAGCGTCAGTGTTGTCGTGACTGGACAGCGGCCGCTCCAATTATTGCCGGTTGATGACAAGACATTTCGAGCTGTCTACGCAGATGGAGTGAGCGTTAGCTTCAAAGTCGACGAGGGCAAGGTTTCCAGTTTGAGTTTGATACAGGGTCCAAACACGACTCAGTTCAACAGACTCTGAACTGCATTGTCGATCATCGTACTGTGTGTGATCAGCTTCGGTGTCAAAGGTCAAAACTGGCCACAGTTTCGTGGTCCTGGCGCAACCGGTGTTGTTGAGGGTCGCCCGGCTCCGGTGAATTGGGATCCCGCAAAGTCTGTGAATACATTATGGAAGACTGAGATTCCCGGACTCGGTCACTCCAGTCCCGTCGTTTGGGGCAACAAGGTTTTTGTTACCACTGCGGTGACCACCGGCGCCAAAGATGAAACGCGTTATGGACTTTATGGTGACGTCGCTCCGGTAAAGGACGATCCAAAACACGTTTGGAAGGTTTTCGCGCTGGATAAGTTAACGGGGAAAGTTTTGTGGGAACAGGTCGCGTATGAAGGGCTTCCGAAAGTGAAGCGTCATCCAAAGTCGACTCACGCGGATTCGACGCCTGTGACTGATGGTAAATACGTGGTAGCAATGTTCGGTTCCCACGGGCTCTATGCCTACAACCTGAATGGCAAACTGCTCTGGAAACAAGACGTCGGGCTGCTGGATGCAGGTTGGTTTTATGATCCTGATTACCAGTGGGAGTACGGAAGTTCACCTATTATTTACAAGAACCTGGTCATCATTCAGGCAGATCTCCAGAAGGACTCGTTCATTGCCGCTTACAACTTGAAAGACGGAAAGTTAGCCTGGAAAACCAAGCGAGAAGAGATCTCGTCCTGGGGAACTCCGACTATCTACGAGGGCAAAACTCGCACTGAACTTATTGCAAATGGATCGAAGGCAATTCGCGGCTATGATCCCCTTACCGGAAAAGAGCTGTGGCGACTGGGTCCTAATTCAGAGATCACGACGCCCACTCCCTTTGTTGCGCGCGAACTGATTTTTGTTACGAGTGGCTACACGCCTATTCAACCAATCTACGCAATCAGACCTGGGGCCACAGGCGACATCTCGCTGAAGGCCGGAGAGCTTTCAAACAGCTTCATTGCATGGAGCAAACAGCGTGGTGGACCATACATGCCGACACCAATCGTCTACGGTGACCAACTTTATACCTGTTCGAATCAAGGCGTCCTGACTGCTTACAACGCAGATACCGGTGAACGCCTGTACCAGGAACGCGTCGGTAAGGGTGGTGGGTTCACTTCTTCACCCGTTGCCTCAGACGGCAAGATCTATCTGCTCAGCGAGGATGGCGACTCTTTTGTAGTGAAGACTGGGCCAAAGTTTGAGTTGTTGTCGACCAATCCGGTTGGTGAAGTGATGATGGCGAGCCCGGCCATCTCGGATGGGCTACTGATTGTGCGGGGCCTGAAACATGTTTTTGCATTTGGTGCTGCTGCTAATACTACGACAAGGAAATAAAATGAAATCAAAGGTGCGC
>QHXL01000279.1:0-8070 GCA_003222935.1 Acidobacteriota bacterium | reverse complement strand
AGTCTGTTAGTTCTCAGATCCGCCGGGGCGGCTCCTCCTGGAACATGGCCGCAATGGCGTGGGCCATCGGGTCAGGGGACTTCCGACGAGACTAAGCTACCTGCGGAATGGACTCCTACCAGGAACATCAAATGGAAAGCCGCGATTCCAGGACGCGGGCATTCCTCACCAATTGTTTGGGGCAACCGGATTTTCGTCACGACAGCAATTGAGGGTGAAATAGTTCCTGGCGCAAAGGCCGTCAAACATATGGATGGCGACAAGGAATATGTTCATCCTGACAGCGTCGGCGCAAATCGTAAGCATAAGTTTCAAGTGATCGCGATTGATCGGAAGAGTGGCAGTCTACTCTGGACCCAAACCGCCTTTGAGGGCACACCTTTCGACGACCGGCATCGCAAGAGTTCCTACGCGGCTTCTACGCCAACCACAGACGGTACCTCGGTCTTTGCTTTCTTCGGGAGTGAAGGGCTGTACGCGTACGACATGAAGGGCAAACTTCTCTGGAAGGCCGATGTCGGAAAAATTAATGTTTCCGGAATGGGAACTGGAACCTCGCCGGTACTCTACAAGAATTTGGTACTCCTCCAGTGTGATGAAGAAAGCGGCACAGCTTCTTTCATGGTGGGCATTGATAAGAAGACCGGGAAAGAAGTTTGGCGCACTCCACGGAAGGTTCAAGTGAGTTGGTCAACCCCGTTGCTGGTGCAAACTTCAAAACGTGACGAGTTGATAGCCGCCGGCACCGAATTCATCATTGCGTACGATCCGGCAACCGGAAAAGAGTTGTGGCGTCGCAAAGGTCTCGAGAGTAATGCGGTGCCTTCTCCAGTTGCTAATAACGACTTCGTTTACGTTGTGTCTGGTTACCCGACGAAACTTGCCTTGGCGATTGCGCTGGGAGGTAATGGCGACCTGGCAGATCAAGTAGCCTGGAAGTACTCGAAAGGAACCGCGTACGTTCCGTCACCGATTCTATACGGTGAATATCTTTATCTAACTTCCGATCGTGGTGTCTTGACATGTCTCGACCCTAAGACAGGCGAGGTGAAGTATGAAGGCGGTCGAGTTCCAGTTCCCGCAAGTTTCACGGCATCACCTGTAGCCTTCGATGGAAAGATACTGCTCACGAGCGAGGATGGAGATACGTTTGTCGTTAAGGCGGGACCGCAACACGTAATACTCGCGACCAACTCTGTAGGTGAACCGGTTTATGCGTCGCCTGCCATTGCGGATGGAAACATCTTCATTCGAGGTGAGCGAAATCTTTACTGCATAGGCAGTTGAAAGCGTCGGAACATTCACAACCCCCACAGCGTCTAAGGGTTAATAAACAATCTGCTCAGGAGTTGAAATGTTTAAGTCGCAACGTTCATTACACATTTCGTTGGCTGTTGTACTCGGCGTGTTTTTGGGTCTCACCGGTTGTAATCGAAAGGTGGACAACGATGCGCAGTCTATCGCAGTTGAGCAGGATCGAGCCCGACAGGCCGCGGATGCTGCCAGCAGTCCGACGCCCGTCCCTGCTGCCTCGCAACAGCCGTCGCCGGGTCAAACTGCTACCACTCCGACAACAGAGTCTGCCGCAGCTCATGCGACCCGAAACTATTGGACCAGTCTTCGTGGCCCAAATCGCGACGGCAAGTACGACGAGATGGCGGTCCTGACAAGCTGGCCAAGCCAGGGATTGCAGCTGCTCTGGAAAGAACCGGTCGGGGTTGGTTATGCGTCGATCACTGTTGCCGAAGAACGTGCTTACACGATCGAGCAACGACGACGGCAGGAAGTTGTGGCTGCTTACGACGTAAACACTGGTCGTGAGCTTTGGACTCAGGCGTGGAATGCAGAATATACGGACGAGACGGGTGATGGCCCACGGACGACACCGACCTGGGATGACGGTTGGATCTATGCCTTGGGCGCCACTGGCGAGTTGCGTTGTTTGAATGCAAAGACGGGAGCAGTGCGCTGGGGCAAGAACATTCTGACCGAGAACCAGGCTGAGAACCTCCAATGGGCTGTGGCGAGTTCTCCGTTGATTGTTGACGACAAAGTCATCGTTTTGCCCGGTGGTCCAAACGGCAAGTCAGTCGTCGCCTACAACAAAGTAACTGGCGCGCCAGTTTGGAAAGTTCAGAACGATCGACAGGCTTACGTATCACCGATGTTAGTTACGCTGGCCGGGCGTCGACAGATCCTGGTTGTGAGTTCCGCCCGTGTGTTTGGCTTGGCGCCCGAGGACGGAGCATTACTTTGGAGCCAGACCTGGGACACAGACATGGGGATCAATGCTTCGCAACCCATCGTCGTGGATCAGAACCGGTTCTTCATATCGTCCGGCTACGGAAAAGGAGCGGCGTTAGTCGAGATCAGCGGGTCGGGAAATAGCTACCAGGCCAAGACTGTCTGGACGAACATCAATATGAAGAACAAGTTTAATAGCTCGGTTCTTCACGAAGGTCATGTCTACGGCTTGGACGAAGGAATCTTGACTTGCCTTGAAGTAAGCACAGGAAACCGCAAGTGGAAAGGTGGGCGTTACGGCTACGGGCAAGTGATACTTGCGAGCGGTCACTTGATAGTGCTGACCGAAGCGGGAGAATTGGTTCTGGTTAAGGCCAGCCCGAACGAGTTTACGGAAGTTGCGAAGTTCAAAGCGCTGGATGGTAAGACCTGGAACGTTCCCGCGATTGCAGGTGGTCGATTGTTTGTTCGCAACGCCAAGGAGATGGCCGCCTACCGCATTTCTGAGTAGTCTTGTGCGTACTCTGCGTCTCTGTGTAGCGAGTTCTTAAGTTCTTGGTTTTCTGACAAAGTTTTTGTGATTGTGAGTTCTCGTTTTTTAGAGCAACTTCGCCTCGGCTTCGCCGCCTGTTGTGAGGATGTGGCTATGCCCTTCCGTACAGAGTTTCCTTCGCTTCGGCTGCGCCGCTTTAGTACACGGAATGACTCGTCGTTGCGTTTCAGCCAAGTCGACTTCGAGGGCGCAGCCCAAATCTAGCGGGCGACTGATTACGGAAGGGCCCAGCCACATCCTCACAACAGGCGGCGAAGCCGTTCACGCTAGAACTCATTTTGGTTGCGGCTCTGCTGCGCTGTGTCTATGTGGTGAAACTAGTCTCGCAGCTAGGTTAACCACAGAGACGCAGAGATAACACGGAGAAGACTTACTTCTTGACGAAGATGCGCTTTGCCTCGAACGATCCGGTTGGTCTATCGACAAACATCGCAATCGTTACCTCTCCGCTGCCCGTGAAGGTCCACTTCCTCACGATCTGAGTAGTTTCCGTTCCTTTTGGTGTTTCAATAGTCGTCACCTCAGTAACGATAATGCCGGCGTCATTCGGGAGCCAGTTCGACGTGCGTTTGCCTTTTGGTTTCGGAGCATCCGCGGGCGTGTTGGGTGGAACTTGAGGAGCAAAGTCATAGTCCTTCCCGTCAAGAACGTAAGTGTCCTTAACGCTACGTTCATTGCCCGGCTGAATCAGTTTTGTTTCCACTTCAATCTGACCGGCCGTTTGCTTCACGCTCATCGTTGATTCCAGGTTAGCCGGAATCCCGAAACTCCTCGTTCGATCCATCACCCAATCTCCATTGAAGTCGGGCTTTGTCGCTGCCACCGACAAACAGCCAAGGCTAAGAACAAACATGCAGCACAGTGTTATTTTGCGAGTCATTGCTTTCACTCCGATCCGAGAAATTAGCCGCAGATTAACGCAGATCTTCGCCGGTTGTAGAAAAAGAAAGTGCAAACGTAATTTCGAATCAGATCTTCCATCTGCGTTTCTCCGCGAAGATCTGCGGCTCAATGTTTTCCGACTTTCACTAATGAGAGGAGTGGCGCCGTCATGAACGTCGTGGTCAGCGCCATAATAACCATCATTACGAAAATTCTTGCAGAAAGGATTCCTAGATCATATCCAATATTTAGTACGACCAGTTCCATCAAGCCGCGCGTGTTCATCAATGCTCCAATCGCGAATGAATCGCGCCAACTCATTTTAGTCCAACGCGCCATCAGCATACTCCCGCCAAGCTTTCCGACAATCGCCACGATGATTACGCCGAGACACATCAGCCAGCTGTTCCAGTCATTCAATAGTGTGACCTGAGTGCGTAGTCCAGTGAAGATAAAGAACAGTGGTAACAAAGCGGCCGCACTGAATGGTTCGATCTTTTCCCTTAAGAAGTTCTGGACGGTGGCGTTTGAGGGAACCACTACTCCCGCGAGAAAACCTCCGAAGAGCGCGTGGATGCCGATTGTTTCGGTTATCCATGCGCAGCTCAAAGCAAATGCCACCGTGGCGGCCATTGCTAATCTCGCGCGTTCCGGCCTTACAACCAGTCGCGTTATCAATCGTTCAAGCCAGGGCTTAGCGATGAGCAGAGCAATTGTGAAGAGAGTAGTAAGGCCCACCGTTAGTAACGAGTGAGTGAATCCGGTGGAATTGGCGAGGGCGACGACGAAAGCGAGAATGCACCATGCGCTCACATCACCGATTGCGGCACACGCCAGTGCAGTCGTTCCGAGAGGAGACTGTGTTAACCCTCGATCGTTCAAAATGAGAGCGAGTACCGGAAACGCAGTAATGCTCATGGCGATGCCAATGAATAGGGCAAATGGCATGAACTCAGTGTGAGACGGGGCGAGTGTGGGATAGAGAGCGAGCGCTAATCCGGATCCCAAAAGAAAGGGAAAGACGATACTCGCATGGCTGACCATGATTGCCGAAGAAGCGCGCTCCTTGAGGTGTTCCAGGTCTAGCTCCATTCCCACGATGAACATGAACAGAACAACGCCCACCTGGCTGAACACCCCGAGAGTTGTCAACGAAGTCGGAGGAAACAGGAACGTCATGGTCTGAGGCGACAACCAACCTAAAACAGATGGCCCCAGGGCTATGCCGGCTATCATCTCTCCCATCACCGGTGGTTGACCAATTCGTCGAAACAGCGACCCAAACAACTTGGCTACAACGATAATCACGATGATTTGAAGAAGAAGGATGCTTAATGGGCTTCGGTGTGTTGTCGTGGACGTTCCAGTGGATTGAGTATTCGTAGATTGGGTGGTGATACTGCTGTCATTTACCGCGACAGGCTTTAGCTTCGAGCCGGTGGCAATAATTAGCCACATGCCCAGGATAAAAACCATGAGCATCACGGGGTAGTAAAGGTATGTTTCAGATCGAGTGCGACTCAAGTTGGGTAGTTGTGGCCCTTATTCTGCTATATAAAAATTTGTTTGTTGAAACAAACCAACGCCAGAAATCGAACTAGCAACTTAGCATGGGAAGGGCGAGCGCGGGGTGTGATTGATCCGCTGTGTTTTGCATGCTACTTTCTTTTCCCTTGGAGTTTTTGATCAGCTGCTCCCAAGTCGATTTGATCTCAGTATTTTAGTAATAAGCTACAGAATTTCGGATAGCCGAGAAGCCTGTACTTTGCACAGTCAACAAAGAGGTTCATGACGACCACGTCCCAGACAACCACTCAAGTAGGCAATTACTTCGTTTCCAACTATCCGCCGTTTTCTCAGTGGAAGCCCGAGTTCGTGCACGAGGCGCTCGCTGTACTGGACCAACCTGCCCGCACTGAAGAACCATTTGGCTTGTACTTGCACATTCCATTTTGTCGCAAACGCTGCAAGTTTTGCTACTTCAAAGTGTACACCGATAAGAACGCGAGCGAGATCGAAGTGTATCTCGAGGCGTTGATCAAGGAAGCTGAATACTTCGCGCGCACGCGAGCATTCCAGGATCGTGAACTACGATTCGCTTACTTCGGCGGCGGCACACCTTCCTACATCAGTGAACGTCAGCTACATCACCTCGTGAATGGTCTGAACAAGCATGTCAGTTGGGATCGTGCTGAGGAAGTTACTTTTGAATGTGAGCCGGGAACACTGCGTCGATCAAAGCTCGAGGTGCTCAAGGAAATTGGCGTGACCCGGTTGAGTTTGGGTGCAGAGCATTTTGACGACGAGTTGCTTGCGGCAAATGGACGCGCACACTTATCAGCCGAAATCTACGACGTCTATGAAAAGGCACGAAGCGTCGACTTTCCGCAGATCAATCTCGATCTCATCGCAGGCATGGTAGGGGAGACGGAAGAGAAGTGGCGCAACGCGGTGAAGAAATCACTCGAGCTGCAGCCCGACTCGGTAACCATCTATCAGATGGAGTTGCCCTACAACACGATCATCTCCCAGGAGATTCTCAAAGACGGCAAGGATTCGCCGATAGCTGACTGGCCCACAAAACAACGCTGGTTGAACTATGCTTTTGATGAGTACCAGGCCGCCGGGTATGAGATAGCCAGCGCGTACACCCTGGCGACAAAGAAGAAACCCTGTCGCTTTATCTACACCGACGCTTTGTGGCATGGCGGCGATATGATCGGGCTCGGAGTGTCGTCGTTCTCACATTTTAGCGGTGTGCATTTTCAGAATGTGCATAGCTTCGAGGAGTACGTCTCACTGATCGATAAAGATGAACTGCCACTCTTACGGGCGTTGACCTTAACTCCGAAGCAAAAGTTGATCCGGGAGATAGTTCTACAACTCAAGACCGGGTCACTCGACTTGAAGTATTTTCAGACCAAGTTTGGCGTTGATGTTTGGGCGGAGTTCAAAAGCGTCTTTGAACCACTAAAACAAGACGGCTTCGCAGAAAAAGACGATAGTTTCATTCGCTTAACACGGAAGGGTCTGTTGCAGGTGGATCATTTCCTATCCGAATTCTTTGAACCTGAATTGAAAGCAGTGCGGTACGTTTAGACCTATGGAAATGAAAACTAAATACGATGTAATTGTTATGGGTGGTGGTCCGGCGGGTAGCACGATTGCGAGCATACTCGCACGCGAAGGCCGAAGTGTTGTGTTGTTTGAGAAGGCGAAATTTCCGCGTCATCACATTGGCGAATCGTTGATGACTGATACTTATCAAACTTTTGAGCGAATGGGGTTGTTGGACAAACTCAAGGCGAGCCCGTTTGTTCGCAAATACAGCGTTCAGTTTGCCAACCCTGCCGGAAAAGAGTCACGACCTTTCTACTTTTTTGAAGCGTTGCACCATGAGTCGGCAGTGACGTGGCAGGTGACTCGTGCGCAGTTTGATTTGATGTTGCTTGAGCATGCAGCCGAGCAAGGCGCCCAGGTCTACCAGGAGACGCAGATCAAGCAAGTGTTGTTTGATGGCGACCGTGCTTATGGTGTCGAAGCATTGATGACTGACGGTTCTTTGAAGACCTTCGAAGCGTCGGTTGTTGTCGATGCCACAGGTCAGTCTGCGATGCTCTCAAACAAGTTTGGTTGGCGGGTGCGTGATCCAAAGTTGAAAAAGGCGGTTCTCTATTCGTACTTCAAAGGTGCGCACCGTGAAAAGGATCTGAATGGCGGGGCGACCCTGGTCCTGAGAACGCCAAAAGGGAGCAACGGTTGGTTCTGGTACATCCCGCTCGATAACGACATTACGAGTGTTGGCGTCGTTGCTGATCCCGAGTACCTGGTTAAGGGTCGCGGTCAGGACCTGGCCAAGATATTCAACGAGGAGATCGAGAAGGTCCAATCGGTCAAGCGTCGCATTGGAGATGGCGAGCGAGTCGATAGGATCTATTCAATTCTCGACTACTCGTATCGTTCAACTCACAACGCTGGTAACGGTTTTATTCTCATCGGTGACGCGTACGGTTTTCTCGATCCGATCTACTCATCGGGTGTGTTGTTGGCGTTGAAGATGGCGGAACTTGCTGCCGATCGTATTCATGATGCGTTTAATAACAACGACTTTTCGGCGGCACGTCTCGGTGAGTCGCAGGAGAAACTCGATAAGGGAATCGAGTCGATGCGTAAGTTGGTGTATGCGTTCTACAACGAAGGCTTCAGCTTCTCGCAGTTCTTGAATAAATATCCTGAGCAGCGTGTGAACATTATCACTCTGCTAATGGGAGATGTGTTCAAGGATGGAGTCGACGATATTTACGAGCCGATGGCGGATTTCGCAGTCATCCCGCCACCGCTTTACGAACATGTCAATGGAGACGTCGTTGTCGTCGAGCAAGCAAGCGAAC